>NZ_JBDGBK010000125.1:0-6700 GCF_040910045.1 Enterococcus sp. RTP21361st1_A6_RTP21361_211029
ATTCTATTCTTTGAAATGGGAAGGTGTTTGTTCTTTTTCATCTGGTTTTTTGCCAATAAGTGACTGCAAAAGAATGGTTTATTGGCAATTCATGTCAATTTTTTCACCGTTTGATGAAATACGTGATTTGTTATTGCGATTCTAACTTCATTAAGATAGCTATAGACAGATTCAATTCTTTAATTGGAAAATGAAAGGAGCAAACCAGTGAGAGAGCTTCAGATGAAATTCGTTACGAATACTGCAACGATCCGTTGGATGCGCATTCTCGACTTATTTGAGTTAGAGCCGCTTTGCTCTACTCGTGCACTGGCAAAGGCTTCCTCAAGTACGACGCGAACGATTGTGACTGATATCACAGACATGAAGTCCCATTTCAAGGATGCCCTCCATATCGATTCGTCCCACAAGGGTTATATTTTCACCGTATTGAACCCGGCGAAGTACCTCGCAGCGAAACGAGCACTGATTACTGACGAGATTCTTTTCCATATTGTCGAGAGTATTTTTCAGCATGAAGAAATGCGTTCTTCAGAATGGGCAGAAAGGTATCATATCTCTGAGAGTACGGTTCTTCGTTACTTGAGAAAAGTACAACCTGTTCTTCGCGACTACCACTTGCAGCTAGATTATAACCCAATCACATTCATTGGCGATGAAATGGATATCCGTAAATTTTTTCATGATTTTTATTATGAATCAGAAATCACGGCACACACGATCTTTCCCCCTATTGCGATTCACGACATCACCGTCAAAGCTTTTTCTGACTGCCAGCGAACCAGCAAGCAAGCCTGCTCATTTGGAGAGCTCAATTATTATTTGTACATAACCCTTGAGCGCTATTGCGGGGGACACACAGTGAAACTACCAAAAAAATCAGCAAACTGTTTTCAACTAAAGAACATTTCAAAGAATTTGCGGAAATCAATCAGCATATCTTTGAACACTACCAACAAAGACTGCCCCAAGAAGAGATTCTCTATCTCTTTCTGTTGGTTTGGAGCCGGCGTTCGATTAGTGACGTTACTGGTGAGGAAGTCTTCTGCCAAAAATACAATCAGTGGGCAGAAATCACTCAGCTGGCCAGTGATTTTGTAGCTACTTGTATTCCTGAAACCAAAAATTCCTCCCGCGATCATATCTTGATCGAATCTTTCTTTACCGTAGCCAAAATCAAGCAGTTGCTCTCCCCTTTGTTGAATCATAATATTACCGATGTCAATCTTTACGCCCAGCGCTTGTTTCCTGAGTCTTATCAAAAATGTCGGAATTTTCTCACAGAAAATCCATTAGCTGTTGCTACTTGGAATAAAAAGAGTTTATCCCATTTAAGCGCCAGTCTGACGATCTATTTGGAATCTATCAAATCGCTTTATTGGCATACCAAAAAAATGTTGCTTTCTTATTTGAAGGCTCATATATTCTCTGTCAGTATTTAAAAAGCAAATCGATGCATTACTTGCATAGCTCAAAAAACTTTTTCTTTCCTGATTCAAATGAATTGTCACCTGATTATTTAATGATGAATCACATTGATCTCGTGGTAACGAATTACACAGAACATGTTTCCGATTATGCTAATGACATTGATTGTTTGATTTTTAAAACTTTCCCTGACAAAAATGACTGGAATAAGCTAGCCAAATGTCTCAATCCTCATATGAATGCTTAAGAGCACTTCCGACTATGACAGGGGAAGTGCTCTTAAGCGTCTATTGCTTCCCTAATCATAAGACAGCAACGCCCCTGAGAACGTATCAATACTCTTTTTTCTGGTTCTTTGGTACAGTTTAGGTGTATTTAAGTCGAATCAAATTTGGGAGGATCTTTCATGGAGAAAATCATTCTGATCGGAAATGGGGATGTAGGTTCGAGTTACAGTTTTGCATTAGTCGCTCAAGGAATTGGCAATGAAATTGGTATTATTGATTTAGATAAGGCAAAAGCAGCGGGTGACATTCAGGATTTAAATCATGGCTTGGCATATGTTGGTCCCAAAACACTATATGTTGCTGATTATGAGGATTGTCGAGATGCAGATCTTGTAGTGATCACCGCTGGTGCAGCACAGCTGCCCCATGAAACACGACTGGATTTGACGAAAAAGAATGCTCAGATCATGAAAAAGATCGTGAAATCTGTTATTGCTAGCGGTTTTCAAGGGATCTTCTTGATTGCTAGTAATCCAGTAGATGTTTTGACTCACTATGTCAAAAAAATCACTGGCTTTCCCTCTCACAAAGTGATTGGTTCTGGAACTTCTCTCGATAGTGCGCGCTTGCGTAATGCGATTGGCGAGCAGTTGACCATTGATCCACGGGATATTCAGATTTACGTCTTAGGGGAACATGGTGACACCCAATTTCCAGTCTGGTCCCATGGCAATATTGGTGGCTTAAGTGTTCACGAGTGGTTGGAAAAACACCCAAATTTTTCGGAGCAGGATCGGATCTCAGCCTGATTGCAGAAAAAGTGAAAAATGCCGCTTATGACATCATTGCTGCCAAAGGTTCGACACATTATGGGATAGCAATCTCGCTGGCTAGGATCACCCGCAGTATTTTAAAAGATGAACATGCAGTACTGCCGGTTTCTGTACACTTAGAGGGACAATATCAAGCAACCGATGTCTGTATTAGTTCCCCTGCAATCGTCAATAGTCAAGGCATTCGCGAAATTATTGAAATGCCTCTCAATGAGTCCGAGCAACAACAAATGTACGATTCCATCCAAACATTGAAAACGATGCAGGCACAGCTGCAGGAATGAAACGAGCTTTTCTAGATGATGCTTTTACCCACTAAATAAAAAAGCGTATCTTGTCCACCGTCAATCATGAATGATGGTAGGGTTACAAGATACGCTTTTTCGTTTATTAGTCTAGAATCGTTACTTTTACTTGACGTCGGCCCCATTGCAGACATTTGGCTACATTATCAAAGTGGACATCAATGATATTTCCTTTGATCGCGCCTCCTGTATCTAGCGCTAGCGCCACGCCATATCCTTCAACATTCACCAAGGTACCTAATGGGATCACACTTGGATCGACTGCGACCGCCATTGGATTGCTGCGAAGATCTGTTCCGCTGGCAGTCAGGTGGCTAGCACCTTTCTCTGCATAAGAATATGCGGTTGATTCCATGATCATTGTCTTGCCGCTGGAAGGTGTGTTGCTACCCGAATTGTTGGAGCTGTTATTCGAGTTGTTTGAACTATTATTCGTCGAACTGCTGCTCGTATTGCTTGAAGCTGAATTGCTGCTTGAACTGCTGTTTGATTGCGCGCTCTCACTTGAAGATGACGACTCTTGACTTGAGCTTTCACTCGCTGCTTTTGCCGCTGCCTTCGCTTCTTTTTCTTTAGCTTCTTGTTCGGCCGCTTCTTTGGCTGCTTTTTCAGCAGCTATCCGAGCTTCTTCTGCTTCTTTGCTGGAAGCAATCTTTGCTAAGGTCGATTCGTTTTCTTTCAACTGTGTCTGCAAGTTGGCGATCTTACTATCCAACTCTTGCGCCTGTGCTTCCAAAGAGGATTGATCCTGCTGTAAGGATTCTTTGGTAGACTCGGCTTTTTCTTGCAGAGACTCTAATTTTTCTTTTTCAGATGTCAACGAGTCGATTTTTTCTTTTTCTAGATTTTGGAGCATTGTCATGGCGTAAGCCCGGTTGATGAAATCTTGGATATTGGAAGATTCCAACAAGACTGTCCAATCTCTAGTTACTCCACCGTTGACCTGAATGTCTTTCATTCGTTCTGCAACTACAGCTTCACGTTTTTCAATCGTTTCTTGAGTTGCCTTTATTTCTTCTTTGGTTTGTGCCAACGTTTCTTCATTGTTAGCGATTTGTGCTTTTAATGCTTCAACCTCGCTGTATTTATTATTGACATCGGTCAAAGCGATTTGTACTTCTGTACTGATTTGCTGACTTTGCTGCATAACGGCACTTTCTTTCTCTTTCAATGATTCCAGAGATTCAGCCTGCGCAAAGATCGGCGAAACGATACCTGCCGCAAAGACTGCGACGACCATGGTACGTAATTTCTTTGCCTTCAAAAAAATTCCCTCACTTCTCACTATGGTTTCCAACGCTTATTATTATACAAATTCTGGGGGCAAGATATATTGCAACTCTTTTACAATTTATTACAATTTTTAGCTAAAGTGGGAGAAATAAGAGTCTATTAAAAAATAATTCACGTGAAAGTGGGAAGTCAGAGCCTTGAAAAGGCTTTTTTCGTTGTAATACTTTTGTAATATTACTCTCTCTTCTTACGTAATTCTTCCACAAACCGCCGTAAGTCTTGAACATTGGTAATCTCATTGATTTGCAGTTTTTGAAAGTTTTTTAAAAGTCTTCGCTGATGAAAATTCAGCTTCGGTAACGTTTCACGCAATTGCTGCCAATCGATTGGCAGTTCAGAAATACGTTCCTGCCAATTGTTTTTCTTTTGTTCCAAACTTTCTGATAAAGTGGCTTTCTGCTGTTCAATAGCACGGTCCAGTCGTTGTACCGTTCGTTGAAAAGCAGCAAGATTAGCCAATGTATAGCCCATATCCAACGACATCACCATCAACAATCCAACAGGTAGATAAAAACTGAATCTTTCAGCCAACATTTGGACAATGATCAACATTTGCGGATGAACGATGCGGACGATCAAGACACAGCAAATGCCCCAAAAGATTGAAATTGGGCCAGCCACGCGACCATTGATATTCAAAAAAACATTGTGGTAATCCCACCATGAAGCATGAAACAGTTTTTCTAATAAAAAGCTCGTCACGTACTCTAATAAGGTCACTAAAACAGCTGCTGCAAAAAAGAGCAGCAGCAATTGGTTATGTAACGGTCGCAGTAAATACAAGACACCTAAAATTCCAAAGCCATAAATAGGAGTGATCGGTCCTACCAAAAATCCTCGATAAACAAAATGTCTGGCTTTTATCGAGCAGTAAACCGTTTCCCACAGCCACCCCACAAAAGAATACAAGAAAAACAGCAAAACGATCTGAGTAAATTCAGTCATGGAAATCTCTCCTAACGAATGGTAAATAACTATTTTTGGAAAAAGCATTATAAAAGAGCATTAATAGTAGAAAACTTTTCTTTCTTATTCCAGTATACGCTTCGTTTGTCGTTAAAGAAAAGATTTGCGTTAATCTGATTTAGTCATCTGCCCTTTCCAAAAAGGATCGAGGGATGTCCTGTATCTGTTAAATTGTAACCGCACAATTCTTTTGTATAGGTGCTATGATCTAGTTCGATATTCTCGATGATTTCTTCCTCTGAAAAACCTTGGAAATCAAATTCGCTGATATAGCTTCGCAAAAGGACCAATTTGGCATCGAGTAAGATGATTTGTTGTACACTTGTCCAGAAATCTTCCTCAGATTCTTCGCGAACAATTCTTTCTACTTCTGCTTCCGTCACTTGCCAGTATCTATGGACCAATGGCAGACGTTCCTTCATCACTGCAAAATCAATATTCCCACGCATCTTTCGCAAATACTCTTTGACATCTGGATAAAACATCCACTCACCTCTGTTTTCTAGCATTTCCCTGCTTAGGAGACTATCAATGGATAATCGACAGCTAACAAAAAGTTCTGATTGCCAATGACAGCACAAGTGTACCTTTCCGACAATAATCATCCTGAGCAGCGAGGGATGCATTCACTTTTTATATAGCATAGCAAATGATTTGTGGGTTTTATAATCAATTTTTGCATCATGTAAGGAAAAATGTGTACAATCTCCTATACTATCCAGACTTAGCCAGCAGATAAACGAAACTTGAATTTTTAAAATTCGATAAACTACTTTCAATAGTGCTCATTTAGAAAGATTCTTCTATTGCCTTATTTACGAGCTTATTATAGGATAAATAAAATAAGTTTTTTAAAAAAACTAGAAGGAGTAAAAAAATGAAAAAGCACATGGTTTTAGGTTTAGTTGGGTTTGGGTTATTTTTAGCAGGATGTACAGAAAAACCATCGGGATCGGTTGATTCTTCCACAAAAGAAAAAGAGCGTACACAATTTTCTTCCACTGTAGGATCTTCTGAAACAGCCAGCACTGGCACTTCAGAAAATGTGATTCCTGTTGAGAAGCAGACGATCACTGGTGTAAGCGGTTATTCCTATTCGCTGGAACTGCCGACAAATTGGCAAACTGTAGCCGATTTTGAGTCACTAAATCCAGATAATGATTTTATGCTTTCTGATTCGTTACAAACAAAATTTCTGGCGGCTGTTGTGGAGTCTAAACAAGACTTTGCAGATTTCGACAGTTATCTTGCATTGGTTCAAGACAGTTTAGCATCGAATTTTGGTACCAACGCGACATTTTTACCGGTTCCTGGTACTCAAACCCAAATGGTTGATTTTGCTGCAACTGTAGAAGGGTTGAACATACATTACTTATATTATGTAACAGAAACCGACAATAATTATGTTCAATTGTATGGTTGGACCTTAGCAAGTCTTTTTGATTCCTCAAAAGATGAACTAACAAAGATCATGGATAGTTTCCAGGAGCTCCCTCAATAAAGGCATGAATGCAGAACAGCCGTTGCTTTAAACTCAAACGAACAAAAGAAGGAGACCAACACAAAAATTGGGCTCTATAATTTATGGGACTGATGAATCAGAATTGATTCTTCAGCCCCATTTTTATTTTAGGTATTAAAAAACATA
>NZ_JBDGBK010000126.1:0-6663 GCF_040910045.1 Enterococcus sp. RTP21361st1_A6_RTP21361_211029
TTAAACTATATTTAATTCATTTTATTCATTAAAGTATTCTTTTTTGATTCAGATTCTTGTATGATGGAATAAAATTAAGGAGGAAAAAAATGACAGAATTTTATTTGATTAGACATGGTAAGACAGAATTTAATGTAGAAAAAAGGTTTCAAGGTGGCGCTGTGGATTCAAAACTTTTGAGTAGTGCGCTGGAAGATAGTAAAAAACTTGGAAAGGAATTGAGATATGTTCCATTTGATCTTTTATTAACAAGCGAACAACAAAGAGCAATACATACAGGAAATATTATTGCTGATTATAATATAAATCAAAAAACTATGAATAGGGAAACGAATAAGAATTTGAATGAAATCAATTTTGGAATTTGGGAGGGGGTACTTGAAGATAAGATTCCTCATTCTGATCAGTTGCTTTTGTTCAGAAATACTCCCGAAAAGTTTGATGCTAGAATTATAGATGGTGAACATTACTATGAAGTATATGCCAGAATGAAACCAATATTTGATGAAATTACACTTAAATATCCTCATGGAAAAATTTTAATAGTCTCTCACGGAATGGCATTGCTTGCTTTAGTTAATGGACTTTTAAAAACACCGTACAGTCAATTTCGAAAACTTCCTAATCTAGATAATAATAGCGTATCAATATTATTGAAAAATCAAAAAGAGTGGGTATTAAAAAAATGGAATAATATTTTTTTGTTTGATCCGACCCTAAATATTCATAAAAAAAATAAAATATCTGAATAATGTGGTTTACAAACAATTCGCGGAATGGTATTATAAGTTTGTGAAAGCGGTTAATATATTGGAGGAAAAAAAATGATAGTTCATTACAGAGTTGACGAACGAGTGATTCACGGGCAAACAACAACTAAGATTACAAAAGAGGTTCATGTAGATGGCATCATCATTGTTGATGATAAGATCGCAGGTGATAAATTTATGATGCAACTGTACAAGCAAATATTGCCATCGCACATTAAAGTATTCAGCTTTTCCATTGAAAAGGCGCTAAAAAAGTTAAGCGAAGCGGAAAAATCAAATAAGAACTATGTTGTGATTATGAAGACGCCGTTGACAGCAAGAAAAATGGTTGAAGGGGGATATAATTTTAAAAATACGCTTTTTATTGGGCCTCAAAGTGTGAGAGAGGGCTCAACGTTTATTATGCAGATGGTCGGACTCATGCCCAATGAAATGGAAGCGCTTGACTATCTTGAAAGTAACAAAACAACAGTCATAGTGAACCCAACATTCACAACCCCGACTCTTACGTGGAGTGAAGCAAAAGGAAAAATTTAGGGAGGGAAAATAATGTACATTTTACAGATAAGTGCTATTTCTATTTTATATTATTTGAGCAATGTTTATAGTTCTTTTGGTGGTTTTGTAATTAGTAAATATACCCTTTGTCGCCCGTTAATTGGTGGATTTTTATGTGGATTGATTTTAGGAGATGTCCAAAAAGGGATTGAAATTGGTGTCGCGATGCAATTAGCCTTTATGGGATCTTTTGCAGTCGGGGGAGCTATGACAATGGATATTGGTGCAGTGTCGTTTCCAGTAATTGCAGTAGCCATTATTTCTGATTTAGATGTAGGTGCCGCTCTCGCAATTGCTACACCTATCTCTATTCTCGCAGCAAACTTAATCCAAATCGTTCGAGGAATGAATACTATCTTTGCTAGAATCATGCGTAAGGGTGTAGAAGAAACGAATTATAAGAAAATTTTGACAGGACATTTTATCCTACCGCAATTGTTTTTACTAGTTATGTCTTTTATCGTTTCATTTGTATTCATTTATTTTGGTGCATCAGCTGTAGAATCCTTTATTGATTTATTACCTGAGCGTATTTTACACGCTTTAAGTCAATTGGCAAAAGTACTTCCCGCAGTGGGGATGGCTTTATTACTGAAATATAATATAACGAATAATTTTATGTTCGTTTTCTTCGTTTTTGGCTTCATGCTTTTCGCCTACGCAGAAATGAGTTTTATCCCAATTGCGATTATCGCTATGGTGATTGCTTATTTCTATTATCGAACGGATGCGATTAAGAAAGAAGTTGCAGAAGTTGTACCTGATTTTGATGAGGAGGATGAAATCTTATGATGATGTTAACCAATCTGAGTGAAAAACGAGAAGCACTTACAAGAAAAGAACTAATTAAGCTATTTTGGCAATACCAACTACATTATGCTTATTCAATAAATTTTGAGAATTGGCATGGTGATGGTTACGCATTTTGTATGGCTCCGCTATTTAAAAAATATTATGACAAAGATGGACAAAAAGATGGAATGATTCGACAACTGGATTTCCATAATAACGAACAGACAACTGCAAGTGTTGTTTGGGGCGTTATGGTCGGAATGGAAGAACAGAAAGCATTGGGAGAAAACGTCGATGATGAAATGATCCGTACAACCAAATCGGCGTTAATGGGTCCTGTCGCGGGAATTGGCGACAGCTTGATCCAAGCAACAATTGTACCGTTATTAACTACGATTGCTATTACACTGACTGGAGATTCAAATAGCCCATTAGGAAGTATTTTGTATATGATTACGACTCCAATTATTTTATGGGGATATGCATATTTCCTGTATAACAAAGGATACACGTTTGGTAGAGATGCAGTCATGATGCTTTCGGGAAGCATGCTTGATAAAATTCGAAGTGCGATTCAGGTTTTTGGGATCATTGTAATAGGGGCATTGTCAGCGAGTTACGTAAAATTAGAAACAGTTCTGAAATTTTCTGCTGGGAAAGGTACCGAACCGATTGTTTTACAAGATATTTTAAATAATATCTTCCCTAATTTACTAAGTCTATTATTGGTTGTCGGGTGCTATTTCCTTGTTTCAAAAAAGAATGTTTCTATTTCGAAACTTATTGTATTGCTGATGGTTGGAGTCGTTGCGTTATCATTATTGGGACTAATTTAGGAGGCGCATATGAAAAATATTTATCACGTTCGTCCCTTATATAAATCGTTTATCTGGGGTGGACAAAAGCTGATTGACTTTTTTAAAATTGAAACAACATTAGATAATATTGGTACAGTCTATCATGTTATCTCTTTGCCGGGAGAGTTGGATAATATTATTGAAGAAACGGATCAGCCGTTATCAGAATTTTATCGTGAAAATAAAGAATTGTTTGGAATTTCTACTCCTCATTTTCCAATTCGGATGACGACGACTGCTAACGAAGGGTTTCAATCTTATCAGTTACATCCAGACGATGACTATGCTTTTAAGCATGAAAATCAACAAGGAAAGGTTTCTGGAGCTGTTTCTTTAGAAGAAAGTGACCATGTAAAAACTCGATTGTTCGGAAACAAAGCAAAAGATAAAGATGAGTTTAAAAAAATGATCTTAGAGAAAGATTGGGATAACTTATTTACAACACTAGATGTTAAAGACGGAGATTTTGTTCATACACCAGCAGGTGTGATCCACGGAGGTTATGGAGATGGGCAAGTAACTTCAACTTTCGGAACGAATGGAGACATTACTTATCGATTTTATGATCTAGATCGTAATGATCCTAACCGACCACTGCACTTGCAAGAAGTTTTTGATTGCGCAACAGTTCCTGAAGTTCCTTTTGAGTCCAAACATGTAGAATCTGAAAAACGGGAAAATTTAGAGGTTTACGATTATTATGATGTAGCTGGTGAATATGTTGCTAAAAGATTTAAGATTTACGGAAATAGCGTATATTCTTATCCTGATTTCATGTTTTTAGCTTGCGTTGGAGGCTCAGGAACAATCAGTGGTGAAAACATTTCACTCGGTGAGACACTATTCATACCTAAAGATTTTGGTGATTTGAAATTCTCAGGAGAGATGGATATTATTATGGTTTCTTATAAGGAGTAAGTCGTATGAGAGAAGTAACGATTATAGGTGCTGGACGAACTGGAAGAGGCATGTTAGGTGAGTTGTTTGATGCTTCAAAAAAATTTCATTTGAATTTTGCAGATTCTGATTTAGCAATAATAGAAAAGCTTAGAAATCAAGGTTACTATGAAGTTGAAATGAAAAACTTATTAACTGGTGAAAAAAGTATTCGACGCGTTAGTGATTTTGAGACCTTCCATATCTTTGATGATAGAGAAAGTTATATTAAGAGACTTGCTGATTCGGAGATAATCGCAACAGCTTTGTTTCCTGAAGATTTCGATCAAGCGATTAAAGATATCATTGAAGCAATAAAATTAAAGTATCGTAGAAATGATAATCATCCTAGCGCGGTAATTTTGGGCGCGAATTATGTAGGATTGAAAGATTATTTTTACCCAAGAATCAAAAATCAATTACTTTCTGACGAACAGAAATATTTTGAAGAACTGATCTCAGTAGTTGGTAGTAATGCAAATCGTAAAATAACTTTTCCAGAGCATGATAATGGAGACTTATTGTTAGTGGGTGATGATAAACCAGTTTTAATGGTCAATGATTCATTCAAATTCCCAGAAAATTATGATTATCCTAAATTCATGGTAAAAGTTCCTAATATCGAGTTGAAAATGATTGAAAAAATTTGGTCTGAGAATCTGGAACATATTGCGCTTGGTTTTTTAGGTAATTATAAAGGCTACAAGACGGTAAACGAAGCAATTTCAGATCCTTATATCCGTAAGGTTGTTTATTATGCTTGGAAAGAAGCAAGAGAAGCAATGTATAAAAATTATGATATTGAAATTCCTGACAATAATTTTAAGAGGGAAGTTTATCAAAAATTTGCAAGTCCTTATTTTGCCGATAAATTAGAAAGAATTGGACGAGATACTAAAAGAAAATTGAAAAAGAATGATCGATTATTGGGTCCGGCATACTTATGTTTAGAGAATGATATTCTCCCCTTCTTCATTTTGCGAGCAACAGCTTATGGTTTCTTTTATAAGGAAGATAAAACTCCCGATTCTATTGAAATCACGCAATACGTTCACAGAAATGGAATCGAAGCAGCGGTAGAAAAATACTGTGAACTTGATTTGGAGGATAAAACAGACAGTTTTGTACATGAGTCAATTGTCAAAAATTACAGAGAAATCGAACAAAAAGATATTTTTCCGTTATAATGGTTAGAAAGGACAAAAAAATGATAAAAATTATAGTGGCTGGACATGGAAATTATGCAAGTGGTATGGTTTCAGCAGCAGAGTTGATAATTGGTGAAAAGCATCAATTATCTTATGTGGAGTTTACTAAAGATACTTCTCCTGAACAATTAAGGAGAGCTTTAAATGATATAATAGAAGATACTGAAGAAAAGGAAATACTTGTATTAAGTGATTTAGTGGGAGGAACTCCATTTAAAACTGGAGTTGATATTTCACGTACTAGCCAAAAAGATGTTTGTGTAATTGGCGGAACTAACTTAGCTATGATTATGGAAGCAGTTTTAACAGTCAATAATCAACAGTCTCTTCAACAATTTGTTCAGAGCTTAATTAACAATAGTCGTAAAGCGATTGGAGTATTCGAATTTTTAGAAGATTTAGAGGAAGATGACGAGTTGTAGTCAAAAGGAGTAAAGCGAATGTTTATTACAAAAATAAAAAGTTTGTATGGTAGTTTGACAGTTTCAGAAATGAAGATTGCTGATTATTTGCTAGCTAATATTGATAATATGAAATCAATTACCTCAAGTGAGTTAGCAAAAAAACTGGATGTAGGACAGTCAACAATTATTCGTTTTTCTCAGAAACTAGGCTATAAAACCTTTAAAATACTAATAAATGATGTCATTGCTTCAAGTTCGGAAGAAGAAAGTTCAGAGATTCAGTTGACAGACTCTATGTACGCAACTTTAGAAAAGGTCAAAAATAATTATATATCCTCAATCGAAGTTGCATTTAATAGTAACCAACCAGAGTCTTTTGAGAAAGCATCCGCACTAATGAATAGAGCGGAGAATATTGTTTGTTTTGGCTATCAAGCAACAGGGGGATTCGCTGAATATCTTTCTCAATCATTAATAGAATTGGGTAAATCTTCTTATTATAGTTCTTCGATTATCGAGGTGAAACAGCGATTGCTATTTTTGAACTCGGGAATCGATATATTAGTACTTATCAGCAAATCTGGTGAAACAGCGGAAATCAATGCAATTGCTGAGTTTGCTCAAACCATAGGAATCGATGTCATAAGTATCACAAATTTTGGGAACACGACACTTTCAACTTTTTCTTTGGTGTCAATCAACTTCTTATACGATTCTCAAAAAACAAGGTTGACTGCATATACACAAAATGGTGGACTAATTTTTGTCATTGATGCGTTGATATTAAGTCTTTACAAGCAAGATTACTCTAAATATCGTAACAAATCTGGAAATTATTTAAAATTTTCTAGACCACAAGAGTATAAAGAGTAAACAATTTTTATTGTTTATTTCCTCTTATTTAGGATTGAGAGGATTGGAAAAATCTCCAACCTCTGTTTCTTCGAAACTCTATGAAATAATGCTCACATAAGTTAATAAAGCACTTAACCGTTAACGAAGATATTTTTTGTTAACGGTTTTATTATAGGGGACCTGCAACAGTTTAGTTAACAGTTGGTTAGATTACATATTTTCTTCGTCTCAAATTGTCGAGGAGTCATCATAAATTTTGTATGGATTCTTCTGTTTGGATAGT
>NZ_JBDGBK010000127.1:0-6393 GCF_040910045.1 Enterococcus sp. RTP21361st1_A6_RTP21361_211029
ATTCGAAACGAAGTAGATAAAAAGCTGTTCCAAGCTCGAGTTACGAGTTTGGAACAGCTTTTGTCTACAGTCTGAAACCATCGTCATCGATGGTTTCCTTTTTGTGTACCTATAAAATAGAAAAGTCTCATTGTTTTGTGATATAGGGGGTATGAGCCAAGCGTTCATCTTCATTCATTAAATAGATCGATAGCTGAAATTGTTTTGCTAGTTGACTGCATAAAGGCAGAAGGGCTTGGATGTCGGCGGTATGTAAATTTTTTGAAAGAGTCTCTAAAACTATGACCGGTTTTTCCAATAAAAGTGCCAGTAACAATTGTACTTTAACTTCTTCTAAAGAAGTGAGTTCATCTAAGGATCTTTTCAAAAAAGTCGGTTCTAAATGAACGGCAGTTAACAGCTCTTCCAAAGGTTTTTCTTTTTTATTGGCTAAGGAAAGATTATCTTTCAATGATAGAAAGGGGACATACTGCCATTTTGGCTCGATGGTAACCGCTTGGTTAGTTTGCAGAAAGTGTGCCAACGTCTCTTTCGCAGCAAGGTCATTGGCTGCAAGATAGAAAAGACCTGGGATGTTTAGTTGATTTTTTGGTTTTTCCATTGCTGATTCCTCCAATAAAAACAGTGGCTGGTGACGACGACTAACGTAATGATTGAGACTGAACCAACGAGTAGGACAAAGGTTTGGCGTAAACTTTTTAGAATCATTGACAACCATTCATTGCTGTTCAATTCAACATTCTGAATGAATGCTTGGCTTGTTTGTGGAATCGTAATGCCGAAATCCGCTGTTGTTTGGCTATTGACCGACTGCCAAATCTGCAAGGAGGCATCTTCTCTGTCGAAAGTTGTGATATGACTGGTAATCATTTCTCGTTGAAAGAAAGGCTGAAATAGAATCAGCAATGCAAAGACGAGGACGATGATTGCAAGCAGTGGCAGGAGGACTTCCAAGAGCTGCATTCCTACCCATTGCCGCGAGGAAGCTCCGCTCATCAGCCATGCCTGAAATTCCTTTCTTTTCATTCGTTGGTAAAAAATAATGAAACCTGTGAAAACCAATAGGAAACTGATGAAGATCAACAGAAAAAGATTCTGATAAATAGATGCAATCGTTTGGATCTCTTGTGCGATTTTTGCCGGCATTTCTTCGCCAATCAAATAATCTTTGGCTTGTGTAAATAATTGGTTCAATGAGTGGAGCAGAGTATCACTAATGATTAAACCAATCACGGCAAAAAAGGTCAACAATCCATAGAGGATCAATGCTTTTTTATGATAATGAATGCTGGCTACAGCAAAACGAAAAGTTTTCATTCAATTCACCTCATTCTACTATCTAGTATAAAAGGGGAGTTTGAATAAAGTATGAAGTTCTTGTACAAAAAAAAGAAAGTCAGCGGAGAC
The DNA here is from genome assembly GCF_040910045.1 of Enterococcus sp. RTP21361st1_A6_RTP21361_211029. Classification (NCBI taxonomy): domain Bacteria; kingdom Bacillati; phylum Bacillota; class Bacilli; order Lactobacillales; family Enterococcaceae; genus Enterococcus; species Enterococcus sp. RTP21361st1_A6_RTP21361_211029. The sequence continues at coordinate 1,408 of NZ_JBDGBK010000127.1, forward strand.
TTCTTGATTTTTTGTGCAAAAAAGTACCGCGAGCGATCAAACGCTAGCGGTACTTTTGATTGAAGCTTATTTATCGGTCTCTTTGACCATTTCTTCGTATTCTTTATAGGTCTTCGTATGATACAAATCGACGGTCGATTTCTCACCATTTTTTGAGAAGACACTCGTTGAATCGGCACCGAGTTCTTTTTCTTTGGCACTCAATTTTTGTAAGGAATTTTTGTAATCATAGTTATCTGGATCGACTTCTTTCAATCCGCTTTTCGCATAGAAGCGCAACAGATCTCCATTATTAATTTGATCAGAGACCGACAGTTGTTTATCAACTTTGGCTTTCCATTCATCCACTTGCTTTTGTAAGCTTGCAGAAGGACTTGGGATCGCCATGCCAGTACTGTTACTGTAAAGGACGCCTCCGTAATAAGTATACTCTGGTGTAACAAAGTCACCGTCTCTAAATGCAACGAGCTGTTCGTTTTGTTTCGAGAACAAATCTTGACCTAATTGGATATATTTCGAAGTATCTACACCTAACAGATGAAGTAAGGTTGGTAAAGCATCCACTTGACCACCGTACGTATGATTGATTCCGCCCTTCGATTGTCCAGGAATATGGATCATGTAAGGGACACGCTGTAAGGCTGCATTATCAAAATTAGACCAGCTAGCGCTATCTTTACCAAGCAATTCTGCTAAGTTTTTGTTTCGCGAATTTGAAATACCGTAGTGGTCACCGTATAAGACGATCACAGAATTATCATACAAACCAGATTCTTTCAAGTAGTTGAAGAATTCTTCAACTGCTCGATCCAAGTAGTTGGCAGTAGCAAAGTACCCGTTGATCGTTTCATCAGAAGTTGTTGCTAACGGGAAGCCACCTTCATCATTGGTAAATTCAGAGTATGGGTAGTGATTAGAGACAGCAATAAATTTGGCGTAAAATGGTTGTTGCAACCGTTCCAAGTATTGCGCTGATTGTTCAAAAAACGGTTTGTCATGCAACCCATATTGGAATGAGTTATCTTCGTTGACATCATAGTAAGAAGCGTCGAAGAAGTAATCATAGCCAAAGCGTTTGTAAGTCTCGTTTCGGTTCCAGAAGGTACCAGTGTTTCCGTGAAAAACGGCTGATGTGTAGCCTTGTGTTTGTCCTAAAATATCTGGTGCTGCTTCAAAGGTATTCTTCCCGCCAAGTTGCGTGAAGAGAGCCCCTTGATTCAAACCAAAGAGTGAATTCTCAAAAAGTGTTTCCGCGTCACTGGTTTTTCCAGCTTTGACTTGATGGAAGAAATTATCAAAGCTAAATGTGCTTTTACTATGATACAAACGATTAATGAATGGCATCACTTCATGTTCTACGCCATTCTCATCTTTTAATTTATAATCGATCAGAAATTGTTGTGTACTTTCTAAATGGACATAAATGACATTTTTTCCTTTAGCGATCCCGAACATGTCGTCATTAGGTTCTGCATAATGCTGCTTGACATAACTTTCGACTTCGTTCATATCATTGGGACTAGCTTCTGCTCGAACTTGAGAAGCTTGATACGTCTGCACACCATCATAAACAGTAAATGCATTGATCCCTAAATATTTGACCAGGTAATCACGAGAAAAAGTTCTAGTCAATAATTCTGGACGATCTGCTTCGGCTAAGAATAAATTTCCTGAGAAGATCATTACTGCCAATGTTGAAATAGCAAAAGCCATCCGAGCTTTAACGGGACGCTGATCCATTTTGATTTTCTTCATAACGAGAGCGGCAATCAAAATGACGAAGTCCACGAAGTACAATAAATCGTAAGGTCTGAAAAGACGAATCGCACTTTCTCCCAGACCACTAGCAACTTTTCCGGCACCAAGCATCGTATTGATGGTAATGAAATCCGTGAACTCTCGATAATAACTGACATTTGAGAACAGTAGCAGTGTCATCAAGAAATAGATGGCGATCATGGTGATATAGGCTGCTTTTGTTCGTCTCACATACAGTGCGATCGAAAGTAAAAATAAAGTTGTTGCGATTGGATTGATAAATAAGATGAAGTATTGCACAGTGCTTTCAATCCCAAGGTGGAAGTCCACCAAATAAGCAAAGATATTTTTTAACCAAAATAATAGGGCCAATATGAAAAAAAAGCCCATTCTTGTATTCACAAAAGTGGATACTCTATTTTTTTTCAAGGGAATCTTCCTCTCTCTTTCCAGCTTAAACGAATAAGATTCGAATTTACATCATCCTATATTCTACTAGTCCATCGAAACAGTGTCAATCGAATTCCCTGTCGTGGTGCGGAATTAAGTATTTCTTTACTTTCAAGAATACAGACAAAGAAACAGGTTTTTGCTATACTTATCAATAGAATGAATGGAGCAGATAAACGATGAAAATGAATTTAAGCAAAAAAGGAATCAAAAAAATCCATAAAAAAAACCCATTGATCCAAGAAGATGATCTCCTGCAAGTCAAAGATACACAGGATTGGGTCTCTTTTGTCGATTCGCAAGGGAAAATTGTCGGAACCGGCTATTTAGGGAAACAGAATAAAGGCATCGGCTGGGTATTGGCTTTTGAAGATCGTCCGATCAACAAGGACTTTTTTGAAGCAGCTTTTGCAAAAGCCAAAGCCAAAAGAAGTGCTTACTATGCCAGCGAAGAAACAGATGCTTTTCGTATCGTTAATGGAGAAGGTGACCACTTAGGTGGATTAACGATTGATCTCTATCGAGAATTTGCCGTATTTTCTTGGTATAACGAAACATTGTACCAAAATAAATCTCTATTGATCCAAGCGTTCCAACAAGTTTTTCCAGAAGTCAAAGGAGCGGTTGAAAAAATCCGCTTTGACTCTGATCTGCCAGAATCAGCAGCCGTCTATGGAGAGGAGGCGCCCGAACCGCTGATTGTGAAAGAAAATGGCGTTCACTATGCTACCTATCTTAATGAGGGACTGATGACCGGGATTTTCCTTGATCAAAAGGAAGTACGCGGACAACTCGCCGAAGGGCTGTCAGCAGGCATGACAGTGCTCAATATGTTTAGTTATACCGGTGCTTTTTCTGTTGCAGCTGCGATGGGCGGTGCGACAAAGACAACGAGTGTTGATCTTGCCAAGCGCAGTTTGGAGAAGACCAAAGAGCAGTTTGCAATCAATGGCTTTGATCCAGAAAAACAGAAGATTCATGTGATGGATGTTTTTGGCTATTTTAAGTATGCTAAGAAAAAAGAGCTGACCTTTGATATGATCATTTTAGATCCGCCTAGTTTTGCCCGCAACAAGAAAAAAGTCTTTTCTGTCGCAAAAAATTATGGTGAACTGGTTACGGATAGTTTGGCGATTATGAACGAGGAAGGCTTGTTGATTGCTTCCACGAATGCTGCCAACCTTTCCCAAAAGAAGTTTCAACAAATGATCGAAGAAGCAATGGATCAGGCACAAGTCACATATCAATGTATACAAGAATATCGACTACCAAGTGATTTTGCAGTTGATCCTAACTTTTTAGAAGGGAATTACTTAAAAGTATTCTTTTACCAAATCAAAAAGGAGTGAGACGGATGGTTCAAGTAAAGTCAATCGAGTTGGATGGCAAGCACCCGCGCATTTGTGTGCCGCTGACCGGAACAACTAATGAGGAGATTATCAAGCAAGCCCTAGCCGCAGAAACTTCGGATGCAGAGATCATTGAGTGGCGGGCTGATTATTATAAAAAAGTCGATAGTTTATCCGACGTTCTGGATGTACTTTCTCACGTTCGGACCACTCTAAAATCAAAAGTTTTTCTGTTTACGTTTCGAACCATCGAAGAAGGGGGACAAATCTCTTTCACTTTGACACAATATAAACATTTATGTCTAGGCGTTGCAGAATCTGGATTGATCGATATGATTGATATAGAACTGGAAAAAGCTGAGTTTTTAGGCAGAAACTTTATTCAGAAAATCAAAGAACATCAAGTGAAATTGGTGTTAAGTAGTCACGATTTCGACAAAACACCAGAAGATGCTGTGTTGATCTTAAAAATCGGGATTATGAATCAATTTGGCGCTGATATCGGAAAACTAGCAATGATGCCTCACAATGTGCAGGACGTTTTGCGTTTGATGGGCATTATCAATAAAGCGCGGGGATTCAATCAATTACCTTTAGCAGTCATGTCAATGGGAAATCTAGGCAAAATCAGCCGCGTCAGTGGTAGTCTGATCGATTCAGTCATGACTTTTGCTGCGCTGGATCAAGCTTCTGCCCCTGGTCAGATTCCAGTGGAGCGGATGAAAGATTATTTAGCTGAGTTTTCAATCGAAACAATGAAAAATTAAACAATCGGGAACATAAACAGAAAAAAATGGGACAGACTAGTCCTATAGTTTCGAGCAGTCTTAAATGAGACTCTTAAAATTGAAGTTGTAAAGAAAGAACCAGAAGTTTGGATAAATGAGGAATGCGTCATGGCAAAAGTAAAAAAAACAAATGCGATTCGGATGGTAGAACAAAAGAAACTCTCCTATCAGGAATATACGTACGAATGGTCAGAAGATCATTTGGATGCAGGGTCTGTTGCTCAGCAAATCGCTCATCCAGAAGCCATCTATAAAACGCTGGTAGCAGTTGGCAATAAAACGGGTCCCATCGTCGCAGTCATCCCTGGAGATCACGAATTAGATTTGAAGAAAATTGCTAAAGCCAGCGGCAACAAAAAAGTAGAAATGTTGCACTTAAGAGACCTAGAAGAGACCACAGGGTATATTCGCGGTGGATGTTCACCGATCGGCATGAAGAAACTCTTTCCAACCTATATTGATGAAAGTGCGCGACATTTGGAAGAAATCATCATCTCAGCAGGAAAGCGTGGTTTACAAATAGGACTGTCTCCAACAGATTTGAGCAAATTAGTCCGCGGACAGTTTGTCTCGCTGACTGCTATTTCTGAAGTTGGCTAAACAGGAACAGACAAAACAACAGAGCCGCTGCCTTGTAGTAG
>NZ_JBDGBK010000128.1:0-6348 GCF_040910045.1 Enterococcus sp. RTP21361st1_A6_RTP21361_211029
TGATTTTTCCACACTGTCTAAGGCTATGGAAGAGGGTACTTTTTAACCCTCTTTCCACACTATTTTCCGATTACCCTAAATAACTTCTTGGCTTTTTGTGCTTCATGTAAAACGACTTCGCTTTGGAATGTCGTCGTTTCGATAATTAAGTCATAACGATCATTTTGAATGACTTTTTGCAGCAATAAGTGATGGATTCTCAGAACGTCTTCATTAAGCTCACCGGCGTTCCAATAAAGAACCAGCTGCGGAATGGAGTTGCTATTGCCTAGATGGAAAGAAGTTGTGTAAATAGGTATGCGCTGTATACGAGATGGGTCATTGACACCGGAATGTCTCATTAAAGACAAGAGCGCTGTTTGATTACTAGTGGAATCAGTAATAATTTTATTTTCGGCTGCCCACAATTCTGCTTTTTCCTCTGGTGCACACTTTGAAAGTTGGTGAGCATCAGAAACGATCTGAATCACTCGCTTTCGTTGCTCATTCGTTTTGACCAATCGCAGATTCCGCTCATTTGTCAAACAGATCAGTTGATCTTCGGATTCACTATTCCATTGAAATTGATTCATCATTTCTAAGAGAAGATCCTCCATACTTCGATACTGACTTTTCTTTAGTCCAATTCTTTGAGAATCAATCAGCTCAACATGCGGATTTTCTCCAAAGTATTCCACACATTTTTCCATTCCCGATTCGTTATAGTAAATCCTCTTTACTTGTTCCCCATTGTCTGTCTGCAATGATTTTGCAGAAATAAATCCTCGATCATCGAAGAAGAGAATTTGTCGGTAAGGGTCCGTCATTAAATACATTTGTTCCGCAAAGCCAAAAGCATTGAAACGAATTTCACCAAATGGTTGATCTTCCTTGATCAACGTGATACCAAAAGGCGTATAGACTTTCTCCACATTGTGAGAAAGAGGCAAGTCATCTACATCTAAAGGAAACCCATTGATCTTGTGAATATCTTGCAAGCGATCGTAAAGCGAAGTCATCTGAGCTGCTTCTAACCCATACGCATGCATTTTATAGCGTAAAAACGGGATATGTTCCAATAACAATAAGTGGTACGGTTCTCGATTGTTCTTGAAAAGCTGAATGACATTCATCATGTAGTCACTTTCTAAATTGCCGCTGCTGGTCGTCCAATCGGGAATAAAATAATTCAAAGAATTGCCTCCTAACATCCTCTAAAAAATCCGGTAAGTGCGTCTGGAAAAGAGGAAGCGTATTTCATTTGTGATAGTTTCTAAAATAATGATCAACATAAAAATACTTCCAAAATAAAAAGCTAAGTTGGAAATGATCTGATTTTGCAACCCAATCAATAACGGAATCATTGAAATGATCACAAGATAACTGTTGCCAAGCAATGCAACCGTAGATAATCGCTTCAATATATATCTCTCCGTCTGTTTACCAGGTGCAATATTTAAAATATAGTCTCCTGTCTCTTTAAGATTTTTGGCTATATCGTAAGGTCGAACGTTAATAAAACTAAATCCATAACCTAAAACATAGAGAATCAGACCATAAGTGAAAACACCCCGCACATTATTAAATGAAAAGTAAGTCGTAATAAAATTCGAAAAGCCTGTGTCTCCCCACTTTTCATTCAAGAGTAAAAGCTGCGGCATTGAAAAGACGGTTACCGCAAACATAAACGGCATCGCTCCTGCAGGCAAAAGACGAATGGGAATATACGAATTGTTGAAGCGACTATCAATACCTGTCCGTTCAATATTGATGCGGTATTCTGCACTGTAAAGAAAAAGCGTTAGATAAATAAAGATTAAAGTCACTATAACCAAACCAATCATAAAATTTTGACTCAAGTGGACGGATTCTGTTTGTCCCGAAATTAACATAGCTGGGATGTTCATCAATAGACCTGGAACGATAAACAAGCTTTGACCACCGATTCCTTTGTCGATATTGATATCGGCTAGCCACGCAACGAACAATCCTCCAGCAGTCAAAATAAGGACTGCTCCTAAAAACAACAAGACAACGGATCCCCCAACAGCTTTTTGATCGATCATTGATGAACGAAATTTTAACACTAATGCACAACTTTGAAGGACAGCAAATAAAAGAGTCAAACAACGTTGAATATAGCCGATTCTTTTTGTGGAAAGATTTCCGATACTTTCTGTATCAATCATGCTGATCGTTGTCCAGATGATCAGAGCAGTCATATACGGTCCCATTCCTAAAGAAAAAAGCGTTGGAACAGTGAAATTTCCACCGGTTGATGTTGCTAAGAATTTCAGAATCAATCTAGTTGATTCCTCTGGTATCTTTTCTGAAATAAAAAAAGGAATCGGAATATGCTTTCCTATCTCAACGATGAACAACAGGAAGAAACTCGCGATGATCCTACGAATGAGTTCTTTTTGATTCTTCATTTTCATCTCCAATTTTTCTTACTTTTTTTTCATCTGTAAGGATTAACAAAATAATAGCAAGTTTAAATCCCCCTTTTTTATTTGTTTTTTTGTTGAAACGAAAAAAAAAATGAAAAGGTGGTGTTAGTCATTGTGGTATCATCGTTTTAAATTCAAATAAGAAAACAACGCTTCATTTTTAAATGATCATCTGAGAATGACGAGGATTGGAAAAAAAAGGGGAGAAAATTCCGTAGAAACATCTCCAAAAAGAAGGATTTCATATGAAGAAACTAATTGAACTCATCATACCTCTTGTTTTGCTGTTAGGAGGTATCTTTTTTTTGAAAGATACTTTGACGAATAATGAAACACAGACTGTAGAATCAAGGACTCCTGACAATGAACCTAGTCCTAGATTAGACTTGAAAGCTGTCGTTTTACGGACTGAAGATACTTTGGAGGTAGCTGATCAAGAGTCCATCTATCATGGGGAATTTCCCTACTATAATATGGACACCACCAAAACCTATACGTTTTCCCTTCACTTCGTAACAAGTTCTGGTGAAGCGTTGCTTGATCAAAACAAGGAACCACTTATTGCGTCCAAAAAAATGAAACTAGCTGCTCCGAAGGGAAAAATCGTCTTTTTTTTAGAAGCCAATGATTTGATGCGGGATTATCTTTTTGAACTAGAGGACGTAATGATTCGTGCTAAATTAGCCAGTAACACAAATTAATCTGCTAACACTATCAATTTTTTGGGGAAGGATCAGCAAAAATGAAAGATAAAAAATTTCGCAAATATATGCGGTTAGCGAGAAAGGTTCAAAATCTCGCAGACAAGTATCGGCAATTGTCGGATCAAGAATTACAAATGCAAACTATTCTTTTTCGTCAACAACTCGAACTAGGAAAAAAGTTAGAGAGTATACTCCCACAAGCCTATGCTGTAGTTGTCGAAGCAGACCGTCGTGTCTTAGGAATGGAACCTTATTTTGTCCAAATTCTTGGCGCGATTGCTCTTTTTTATGGCAATGTTGCTGAGATGAAAACCGGTGAAGGAAAAACATTGACAGCCACCATGCCGATGTACTTACACGGTCTGGGAGGCAAAGGAAATTTTTTGATTACTTCCAATACCTATTTAGCATTGCGGGATATTGAGGAAACCGGGAAAGTTTATCGTTTTCTAGGACTAACCGTGGCTGCTGGAGTCCCCGAACATGAAGATGAAGGAAAAGAAGTCGACAAAGAGGTCGTCTATGCAGCAGACATTGTCTATACTACCCATAGCGCATTGGGATTTGACTACTTGTTTGACAACTTGGCCGTTTCTCCAGATGAACAATACGTTACCCACTTCAATTATGTACTGATTGATGAAATCGATGCAATATTACTCGATATGGCTCAAACACCATTGATCATTTCAGGAGCTCCCAAAGTCCAGTCCAACTTTTTTACGCTATCTGACTGGTTTGTAAAGAGCCTGATTGAAGGGAAAGACTACCTAAGGAGCGAAAATAAGCGCCACGTCTGGTTTACAGAAACAGGTATTCAAAAATCAGAAGACTATTTAGGTATCGAAAACATTCTTTCAGAAAAATGGAAAAATCTTTACCGCCATTTAGTCATTGCCTTGCGGGCCAATTATCTCTTGCACTTAAACAAAGACTATGTTGTGGAAGACAATGAAATTCTTTTACTTGACGAAGCAAATGGGCGCAAGTTGATCGGAACAAAACTACAAGCTGGGCTTCATCAAGCAATCGAAGCCAAAGAAGGGGTAGAGATCACCACGGAAAGCCGATCCATGGGCTCCATTACCTATCAGAATCTCTTCCGAAAATTCAAGATTTTATCCGGAATGACCGGGACAGCCAAAACAGACGCTGACGAATTTCGTGAAACTTATAATATTGACGTAATCGAAATTCCAACGAATAAACCCATTCGCCGAAAAGATCATCAGGACCTCGTATATGTTACCAATCAGTCAAAGATCATGGCTTCTTTAGAAGCAGTAAAAAATGCTTTGATCCAAGAACGTCCCGTTCTGCTTGAAACAGGATCGGTCTCAATGTCGACTTTATACTCTCTGATTCTCTTAAAGCATCGAATTCCTCATAACCTTTTAAATGCTACAACAGCGACCAAAGAATCCTGGATCATCTCAGAAGCGGGCAAAAAAGGGGCCGTAACAGTAGCCACTTCAATGGCTGGACGCGGTACAGACATTAAACTTGAACAAGACGCGCGGGAAAACGGCGGTCTGTTAGTAGTTGGAACCGAACGAATGACCAGTGACCGAATCGATAATCAGCTGTGGGGGCGCTCCGGACGTCAAGGAGACCCTGGTGATAGCATTTTTTATGTATCATGGAGGATAAAATCGTTGTTGAAAGTGCACCTAAATGGGCAGCCCAGGAACGAGAACTATTAACTGAACAAGAAAAATCAGCCAATGGTTTCAAGCCATTAAAAAAGAAAAAATACAATAAATTGATCAATCAGTCTCAAAGCAATCGTAAAAATCAAGAAATTGCTGGACGTCAAACAACGCTAGAATTTGACTCAATCATCACCATTCAAAGAGACAAAATGTACAGCATGAGGAACAGTATCATGACAGGCACGCCAGTTGAGTTAGAAAAAATCTTCAACAAATGCATGGAAGAAGCAATCAATCAATTCATCACTAAGAAAGAGAATCTAAATAAACAAGCGATCCTTGATTTCATCTTTAATAATTTGGACTATAATTTTGATATTTTTGAAATCGAGAAACTGGATAAATTTAATAAACGAACCGTCAAAAAATTCTTATTAGCTCTGATTTCAGATCGTTTGACTCACATTCAGCAATTCATGCCAGACAGTTTCCAACAGCTGTTCTTCAAGCGAATTGTTCTTTTAAAAGCGTTGGATACTCTTTGGATCGAACAATCAGACAACTTGCAACAATTGAAAACAGTCATCAATGGAAGAAACTGGGGACAACACCGTCCCATCCATGAGTTTCAAGTAGAGGCACACCGTTCTTTCACTCAAATGCGTGAAGCAATTTATCTAGAAGCAATCAGAAATTTATTATTATCCGAGTTGGTAAAAACAGAAGATGGTTCATTCGATGTTGAATTTCCATAATCGGCTATAGCGAATAAAAAGCGTCACAGTTAGGCAAATCTAACTGTGACGCTTTTTTATTGAGTAGTAACACTTCTATCATTTTAGAAGAGCTAGGAAATTTATCCCAGCCCTTCATAAACTGAAAGGAACTGATTAATCCGTTTCACGCTTTGCTGCATCTTTTTTCTTTTTCATTAAAGCAATCGCAGCTAACAGCGCGGCAATTCCAGCAAGAGACATTTGACTACCGCTTGCATCAGATTCACCAGTCTTAGGAAGAGTGGCTCCAGTCGCATGTCCCCCCACTCCTATGTTGCCTTGTGACGTTCCTGTATTTCCATTCGTTGCATTATTCTGCTCGGAATTTGTAGGAGTTGAAGTAGATCCGCTGATTGATGCACTTTCTGAAAGTGAATGATCTTGACTAGTTGATTGTGATTGTAGTTCTGAAAGACTTTCAGACAAACTATTACTATGATAGTCACTGACGATTTCAGAGTTGACATCACTTGTACTTGTACTTAACGAAGCAGATTCACTAACGCTTGTACTTTCGCTGATTGATTCGCTTGCGCTCATAGAGACGGAGTCCCGATCAGAAGCACTAAAGCTTTCACTCAGACTAGCAGAGTTGCTAGCACTTGTACTATCGCTTGTAGAGCCAGATTCACTTGTCTCAGCACTGCTTGACATTGAGTCACGTTCACTATCACTGATGCTTGTGCTTTCGCTAGCTGATTCACTCACACTGGATTTGAGTCAATACCTCGGACACGATTTGTGAGAGTTTTTTCGAGATTCCGGCGGGCGATCGTCTCATCGTTTC
>NZ_JBDGBK010000129.1:0-6266 GCF_040910045.1 Enterococcus sp. RTP21361st1_A6_RTP21361_211029
ATCTGAGCCAGAATGAGGTTCATTCTGACCCAGATTTGATTTTGTACAACCCATCAGTCCTTATTGACAAAGAGCCACTATTCTTCGGTCTCTGATGTTTTTTATTTTCCTTCAACGAGCCAGTTTAATACCCGTTGGATCCACTGATCCCAAAATTGCCAATCGTGATCTCCGGAACCAGACTCAAATGTCACTGCCAAGTCACGTTCCTGCATTTTTGCAACTGCATATTCACTTGCAGGAAACAGTTGGTCTTCTGTTCCACAACTAATATAAAAGCGCGGTGCCTTTTGCGGATCAATCGTATCGATCAAATGGATCAAATCATTCTCTGAACCTTGAAACTGATCCAATGGGCCAAAAATCCCTTCCCAGTAAGAAGTATTTCGAATCTTTAAAAGAGAATCCATGCTTTCAGCAATCGCTAAAGCCCCGGACAAAGAGGCAACGGCAGCAAAACTCTCTGGTTTACGCAAACCCAACTTAACAGCACCATAGCCCCCCATAGATAGACCAGCAGCAAATGTCTTCTCTCGATCACTGCTCAATTGAGGAAACAGCTCTCGGCAGATTTGCGGTAACTCTTCTGCAACAAAGGTCCAGTACTTCATATCATAAGTTGTATCTGTATACCAAGCCAAATCAGTCGAAGGCATGATCACTGCCATTTGATAGTCGCTCACATAGCGCTCGATCGAAGTTCGTCTTTCCCAGACACTATGATTACCGCCCATTCCATGTAATAGATATAGAACTGGTAATTCTTTTTGATCATTTTTTGTAGTTGTACCTACCTTTTTGATGGTAGTTTGGGGGAGAATCACGTTTACCATTACTTCCATTTCAAGAACATTTGAATAGATATTTGCTTGTATAAAAGCCATCAAATCACCTGCGATTCTTTTTTTATCATTGTACCAGATTCTCGCCGAATTGTACGGGCAAACACCAAAGCAAGCACAATCAGCAACAATCCTAATCCATATACCCAATGTAATCCATCGTACAAAATTCCTCGTAATTGAAGCAGAATGTCTGTTGAAAGTTTCTTAGCAGCAGTTGGGTCCACTAAGCGATTCATGATTTCCTGATCTTGAATACCTGCTTCTTTCAATCCAAAATTATTGCTGATATTCAAGACGATCCCGAAAACAGAAACCATGATTGTCTGACCAATTGTTCTTAATAGCGTATTGAAGGAGGTCGCTACCCCAATTTGTGAATGAGGAACACTGGTTTGAGCAGTCACGGTACAAACGACCATCGTCGCTCCCAATCCGATTCCGGTAATTGAAGAGATTCCTAAAAACCAGAGAAAAGACGTTTTCATTGGGGTAATAAAAAGCCAGATTGCGCCAACAAGCGTAATTAATAGACTAGCCGTTAGGACCCATGAAACCGACCGCTTCAGCAACCAGCGGCTGGCTAGAAATGAGCCGACCATCCATAAAATCGATAACGGTGCTAGTACAAGACCACCGATACCTGCACTCATTCCTAAGACTCCTTGCATCCACATTGGGATATACACATCGATACCCATCAAAAAACCGCTAGCTAGTGCTGCGACAATATTTACTACCACAAAAGTTCTAGAATGGAATAACGCTAAATCAATTAATGGATCTGCTGCTTTTTTCTCTACTCGATAAAACAGCAGGAATGTTACAATAGTCAAAATCAGTAAGCTTACCACAGCAACACTTAACCCCTGATCGCCTAGTAACTGAAACCCTAAAAGCAGAGAAACTAATGTGACCATCATCAAAAAACTACCAAGTAAATCCATTTTCTCAGATTTCTTCGTCTTTTTGTTTTCATGAAAATAAAACCAAATCATGCCAAGAAGAAACACACCAATCGGCACATTAATAAAAAAGATCCAGTGCCAACCGACTGTATCAACAATCACACCACCAGCTAATGGACCGACGACACTAGCAATCCCCCAAGCAGTACTGTTCAAACCCAAGACTTTCGCTCTCTTTTCTACAGGGTACAAGTCGGCGATGATCGTCAATGCAACAGGCATCATCGCACCAGCCCCGATTCCTTGAACAGCTCTCGAAAGGATGAGTGTCAGCATGCTGTTTGACAAGCCACAGAGTGCGGAACCAATCATAAAGAGCAGTGTCCCAAATAAAAAAATCGGTTTACGACCAATGGTATCGGCAAGTTTACCGTAAATGGGTGTCAACATAGCACTAGTCAATAAGTAAATCGAAAAAACCCAATTCATGATCTCGATCCCGTGTAAAGAACCAACGATCGTCGGCATAGCAGTCGTAATGATCGTCCCTTCGATAGCCGTCATAAATGTTGCAACAAAAACAGCAATCGTCACACGTGTCACATTCGTTTTCATCATTCTCCCCCTCTTCTAAGTCAAAAAAAAGAACCTCTATTGATTTACATCAACAGAGGTCGCCTCTTTATTCCTTCACACTTGCCAATAAAGCATCCACTTTATCTGTTTGCTCCCATGGCAAGTCGATATCTGTACGACCAAAATGTCCATATGCCGCTGTCTGACGATAAATCGGACGACGTAGATTCAACATTTCTATAATTCCAGCTGGCCGCAGATCAAAATTCTCTCTTACAGCTTGGATCAATTTCTCTTGACTGACTTTTCCGGTTCCAAACGTATCAATTCGAATCGATACAGGTTGTGCTACACCAATCGCATAAGCTAGCTGAACCTCTACCTTTCGGGCAAGTTTCGCTGCAACGATATTTTTAGCAATATAGCGTGCAGCATAACTAGCAGAACGGTCAACTTTTGTTGCATCTTTCCCAGAAAATGCGCCACCGCCATGTCTTGCATATCCACCATAAGTATCTACGATGATTTTTCTACCAGTCAATCCGGCATCCCCTTGAGGCCCACCGATGACAAATCGTCCTGTCGGATTGATATAATATTTTGTTTCATCGTCTAAAAGAGAAGCTGGTATCACTTCTTTAATCACTTTTTCAATAACGTCATGACGAATCGTTTCATTGTCTACTGCATCATCATGCTGTGTGCTGATAACAACTGTATCCACTCGACGAGGCTGATCTTGATCATCATACTCGACAGTTACTTGGGATTTTGCGTCAGGACGCAAATAGGTCAATTCATTCGTTTTACGCAGTTCTGCTAATCGCCGAACAAGACGGTGACTCAATGCAATTGGTAATGGCATCAATTCTGGTGTTTCATCAACAGCAAAACCAAACATCAATCCTTGATCTCCGGCACCGATTTCTTCTTCATTCGCTTCATCGCGTACTTCTAATGCATTGTCAACGCCTTGAGCAATATCAGGTGATTGTTCATCAATGGCTACCAATACCGCCACAGTGTCACCGTCAAAGCCGAATTTTGCCCGTGTATAACCGATTCCTTTGATGGTTTCGCGAACAATTTTTTGAATATCTACATAGGCACTTGTCGAGATTTCGCCAAAGACCAATACTAATCCGGTCGTCACCGAGGTTTCGCAGGCAACCCGTGCCATTGGATCTTCAGCAAGCAGCGCATCTAAAATAGCATCACTGATTTGATCAGCCACTTTATCTGGATGTCCTTCAGATACAGATTCTGAAGTAAATAAATGTTTCTCTGTCATTTTTTGTATTCCCCCTAAATTTCGATTCGGTTACAAGGCATCTTCGCAGCTGCGAATCCTTTCGGGAACTTGCAACGGACTGATTATAACAAATTTTGACCTACTGTGCCTAATTTATGGAAAAACTTTTAAAATTGCCTTTTTTAAAACATAAAAAAAAAGCATTCCAAAGGATGCTTTCATGATCCGTACGGGATTCGAACCCGTGTTACCGCCGTGAAAGGGCGGTGTCTTAACCACTTGACCAACGGACCAAGTAAAATTCAATGGGCCTAAATGGACTCGAACCATCGACCTCACGCTTATCAGGCGTGCGCTCTAACCAGCTGAGCTATAGGCCCAAAATAAAAAAACTAAAGCGGGTGACGAGAATCGAACTCGCGACAACAGCTTGGAAGGCTGTGGTTTTACCACTAAACTACACCCGCAAGATGGCGCGGGACAGAATCGAACTGCCGACACATGGAGCTTCAATCCATTGCTCTACCAACTGAGCTACCGAGCCATAACGGTTCCGACGGGAATCGAACCCGCGATCTCCTGCGTGACAGGCAGGCATGTTAACCCCTACACCACGGAACCATATTTAGTTTTTTTGATTGCGGGAGCAGGATTTGAACCTACGACCTTCGGGTTATGAGCCCGACGAGCTACCAGACTGCTCCATCCCGCGATAATAAATTACTAATTACAATAGCTGCTTTAAGTAATTAAAAGCTGGACTCATTGATCTACAATCCGATCAAGAGTTCAGTAAAGGAGGATAAGGGATTCGAACCCTTGCACGGTTTTACCCGCCTGACGGTTTTCAAGACCGTTCCCTTCAGCCGGACTTGGGTAATCCTCCAAAAAGTGTTGCAATGATCCGTACGGGACTCGAACCCGTGTTACCGCCGTGAAAGGGCGGTGTCTTAACCACTTGACCAACGGACCGCTAAAACGGAGAAGGAGGGATTTGAACCCTCGCGCCGGTTTCCCGACCTACACCCTTAGCAGGGGCGCCTCTTCAGCCACTTGAGTACTTCCCCAAATGTAACAAAATATATAGTTCAATGGGCCTAAATGGACTCGAACCATCGACCTCACGCTTATCAGGCGTGCGCTCTAACCAGCTGAGCTATAGGCCCAAAAAATAAAAACTAAAGCGGGTGACGAGAATCGAACTCGCGACAACAGCTTGGAAGGCTGTGGTTTTACCACTAAACTACACCCGCATGGCGGTCTGGACGGGACTCGAACCCGCGACCTCCTGCGTGACAGGCAGGCATTCTAACCAACTGAACTACCAAACCATATTTTAGTTTTTATTTGACGCTTCTATTGTATTAACAGAAACAATTGCGGGAGCAGGATTTGAACCTACGACCTTCGGGTTATGAGCCCGACGAGCTACCAGACTGCTCCATCCCGCGATAATAAATTACTAATTAAGCAATAGCTGCTTTAAGTAATTAAAAGCTGTACTCATTGATCTACAATCCGATCAAGAATCCAGTAAAGGAGGATAAGGGATTCGAACCCTTGCACGGTTTTACCCGCCTGACGGTTTTCAAGACCGTTCCCTTCAGCCGGACTTGGGTAATCCTCCAACATATACAATGCCACAATGGACCTTGTAGGACTCGAACCTACGACCGGACGGTTATGAGCCGTCTGCTCTAACCAACTGAGCTAAAGGTCCAGGCTCTTAATAATCGCGGCGGAGGGGATCGAACCCCCGACCTCCCGGGTATGAACCGGACGCTCTAGCCAGCTGAGCTACACCGCGAAAAAATCATTTATTCAAATGATATGGAGCCTAGCGGGATCGAACCGCTGACCTCCTGCGTGCAAAGCAGGCGCTCTCCCAGCTGAGCTAAGGCCCCTTTTGAAAATATAATCGGGAAGACAGGATTCGAACCTGCGACCCCTTGGTCCCAAACCAAGTGCTCTACCAAGCTGAGCTACTTCCCGTTGCTAAAACGCGCCCAAGAGGAGTCGAACCCCTAACCTTTTGATCCGTAGTCAAACACTCTATCCAATTGAGCTATGGGCGCATATTAAGAAATGCCGAGGACCGGAATCGAACCGGTACGGTGATCACTCACCGCAGGATTTTAAGTCCTGTGCGTCTGCCAGTTCCGCCACCCCGGCTGATTGCGATGGCAAAAGCGGAAAACGGGGTTCGAACCCGCGACCCCCACCTTGGCAAGGTGGTGCTCTACCACTGAGCTATTTCCGCGTATTCCTGATGCCGGCTAAAGGACTTGAACCCTCGACCCTCTGATTACAAATCAGATGCTCTACCAACTGAGCTAAGCCGGCAATGAAGTGCGGGTGAAGGGACTTGAACCCCCACGCCCGAAGGCGCTAGATCCTAAATCTAGTGCGTCTGCCAATTCCGCCACACCCGCATAGGTTATTACTATGAGCCGTACAGGGCTCGAACCTGTGACCCTCTGATTAAAAGTCAGATGCTCTACCAACTGAGCTAACGGCTCATATGGGGGTTAACGGGTTCGAACCGCTGACCCTCTGCTTGTAAGGCAGATGCTCTCCCAGCTGAGCTAAACCCCCATAATTTAAAAAAAACGCGTGGCGACGTCCTACTCTCACAAAGGGAAACCCTTCACTACAATCGGCGCTAAGAAGCTTAACTTCTGTGTTCGG
>NZ_JBDGBK010000130.1:0-6239 GCF_040910045.1 Enterococcus sp. RTP21361st1_A6_RTP21361_211029
CATTACAACAGCCAATGGCAAGATACCTGGAACAATCTGGTCAAGAATATCTTGAATGATAAATTCTCGTCCTGAAATATCAAATTTCAGCGAAGAAGAAACATTGACATAGTTTCCAGCTAAGACCCCCATCATAAACAACCCGAGAACAGACAACGTTTCGATTGCTGTCTGAACACCGGTGCTTTGCATCAATCCGGTCGCGTTTCGTCCCATTGCAAAAGCTTGTCGAGCAAAAAATACACCTAAAAATGCTTGGTATAAAGCGAAACAGGCAAATGGGAACAATGCACCTAGCGGACTTCCCTGCTGGGCCCATGGGACAGCGATCGCAATAAAGATATACTGTACTGTTCCAGAATCGATCGCATCACCGATCCCTGCTAAAGCACCCATCAACCCTGCTTTTGTGTTGTACATCAAATCATCTTGCATCAGAACTTCTTTGTTTTCATGTTCTTCTTCTGCCCGCTGCTGTTCCATAGAAGACATCAGGCCTGTGATCACGCCGCCCCCCCAGCTCAATTGCGTGTTGAAAAAGAGCAGTTGCCGCTTATAGGCAGCCTTGAGGGCGTCTTCGTTCTTATATAATTTTCGTAAAATCGGCATCATTGCGTATAAAAGTGACGGTGCCAGATAGCGTTCAAATGAATGAGGGATCTCGTTGGCAAAGTGCCAGCGAAGATATGCTTTCGTGACATCTTTTTTTGTGATCTCCTCTGGAGCGATCTGTGTTGCTTTCACTGATTCTGTCATTTTTTCCTTCCTCCTTGTTTCTTAGAATCCATCATCGTAATCGTCCTCATCAAAGGATGCATTGGACGTATTCGTTTCAGCAGCTGGAGCTAATTTTCCTTTTTGTGATTGTACAAAGATCAATGCGATCAGAACACCAAAGATTGCGTAAGTAACCATAGTGATTTCCAATGATTTCAGTACGACACTCATAAAATAGGCAAGGAAAAAGAAAACCATGTAATCTTTCCGACCAATGACATAAACAGTCGTTGCAATCCCGATCGCTGCCAAGCCACCACCTACTACCTCCAGAATATGGATGACGACAGTCCCTTCAAGGGCATTGATGACATCAGCGATCAGTGGTGCACCCAGATAAAGTGCGATGAAAACAAGCGGTACAAATAAAATAAATGAGGCCAACGTTGGATACAAAATGATCGAACGAGTAATTGCTTTTGTATTCATGTCTTCCACTGCTTTATCCGTATATTTCCCTAAAAATGTATTGATAAAGAACCGGAACTGATACAAATAACTGCCTAAAAGTCCCACTGGGACAGCAACTGCGATCGCCGCTTCGGGCTTCAGATTACCTAATAATGCTACCGGTACAGCAATAGCCGCAGCAATCGATGGTTCAGCTGGCATTGAGCCGCCGGGAGAGAAGACCCCCATATAAATCATCTGTAGTGCAGCAGTAACGATCATCGCCTGCGCTACATCCCCCATCACGATCCCAACAACCAACCCAGTCATCAATGGCGAGAAACGAAGGGTTAGTGTTGCCCCACCACCAAGCCATCTAGACATGACTGCCGCAACCCATAAAGCAATCAGTAAACTCTGTGTAATGCTTAAAGTTTCCATTTTTCCTCCTCCTAAACCTGCTCGATATAGTTTTCTAAATCTAAAAGTGCTTTTTTCAGCCGTTCTTTCGTTATAGAAACCGGAATCAGATGAACTTTCTCTTTTGAATCAACAAATGCCACTAACTGATCGATCACTTGCGGGTCTTCTGGATAGATCCCCATTTGATGCAGGGACATTGGCAACTGCAATTCTCGATAAAACGGCAATAACTGATCAATGACCGTCCATCTTTCTTCAATCGCTAATTGATAAAAAATGCCGTAAGCAACTTTTTCACCATGCAAAAACTGATGACTTGCTGGTAGATATTTGCTGATTGCGTCATGCATCGCATGGGCTGCCGCATTGCGGGCGTATTTGTCACCCAATCCACCAACTAAACCGGCAACTGCAAACACAATCTCTGACAAGTGAATGAATTCTTCTGTTACCTTTTGCTCTTCCATATCTTGGATTGCTTGTTTTGACTGAGATACAATCGCTTTCTCGCATAGTTTGGCTGTGTAGCCAGCCAATTGTAGAAAAGGCTCATGTTGAAGCTGTGGTTGCGCCAAAATTGTTTCTGATTCATACCACTTTGCTAAGGTATCTGCTAGTCCAGCAATAAAGTAGGAAACTGGCGCATCAATCACTAGTGTCGGATCTGTAATCAAAAAAGCTGCTTGCCGCAAGAAGTGCTCTGACATTCCTTCAGATTCGCCGTTTTCTTTATACATCACAGCTAACGGTGTCCATGGTGCACAATTACTTGCTAAGGTTGGCACGACACCAAATGGCGTATTGGTCAGATGGGCTGCGTACCCGACCAAATCGGTCAATTTTCCGCCGCCGACACCGATGATAAAGTCAATGTGATGTGCTTCTACTTGATCTTTGATCAAATTTGCACCGTAGTAACTGCATTCCCCAGTATACTGATGATAAAAAACATCCTGGGGCGCCTCGTTGATAAAAGTCAATTTGGGTTGCGCTTTTTGCCATGAAATCGAGCCATGAACGATTAATAATCGTTTGGCTTGATATTCTTGCAGCAGCTCTGGAATATGGGCTAATGCACCTTCATGGTAACGATAAAACTGAGGACCAACTTTTACTTTTAAATCAGTTAACATTTCCTTCCCTCCTTATGAGAAAACAAGAAAATCGCTTTGATCTTGAACAGCTCGTTCTGGTAATTGCCCTTGAATGATCTGTTCGATGTCCGTCACACATTTTTCTCCCATCTGTTCGAGACACTCCATTGTGTAAGCAGACGTATGAGGTGTCATGATTACGTTATCAAATGCCAGGTATGGGTGATCCTTGCGCCCCGGTTCTTCTTCTAAAACATCTGTCGCTAAGCCAGCGATCTTCCCGGATTTTAAACCGTTTACAATTGCTTGTTCATCTAAAAGTGCTCCGCGAGCACTATTTGACAAATATACTTGGTCTTTCATTTTTTCAATTTCTTTGGTTGAAATCATATGATAATTTTCATCTGTCAAATTGGCACACAGACAAATGATGTCTGAACGAGTCAGTAACTCATCTAACTCAACTTTCTTCCCGCCATAACTTTGTATGTGGAGTGCTGATTGATAGGGATCATAGGCTAATACCTCACAGCGAAACCCATTGCGCAAAATCTCCACGACACAACTTCCTGTGTTGCCTACACCTATGACACCTACTGTTTTATTGAACAATGCTCGCCCGACGAATTTGGCTCGTGACTCCCATTGATCTTGCCGAACTTTCACAGATGACTCTACGGTACACCGCAAAAGCGCCAACAGATTCGTCACATTATTTTCTGCCACCGCATCTCGTTCCACCAATGCTGGGATGATCGAAACGATCGTTTGATGGTTACGTGCAGCTGCTAGATCGATATTGTTGTAGCCAATACCATGACGAGTGATCAATAATAGCTCATCTTTGTGTTCAAAAAATTCCTCTGTAAAGTGAGGCGTCACACTGGCGATGATCAGATTATAACCTTGTAAACGTTGCGCCAATTCCTTCCCGGAAATGTCACTTTCCACATCAAAATGAGTCACTGTGCCGATTTTTTCGAGCCTCTGGATATGTTGAGGAAATATTTTGCCAAAACTACTAGAGTTGACTATCGCAATCTTATACTCAAGCATCCTAAGTCTCCTTCCTTTATTCCGTTTTTGTTACGATTTCGTGTCCGCCAAATCCATTTCTCAGCGCAGACACCACTTTTGCTGAGAAGCTGTCTTGTTCTTGTGATAAATTTCTCATGAAAAGACTTAATGCAATTGTTGGAACGGCAACGTCCATTTCCAGTGCTGTTTCCACCGTCCATTTGGCTTCTCCTGAAGCAGCAACGATACCCCGATATTCTTCTAAGTGGGGGCTGTTGGAAAATTGTGCTTCGGCAATCTCCATCAACCAGCTGCGGATTACCGATCCGTGGTTCCAGACATGGGCTACTGCTGCTAAATCAAAAGCATACTCACTCTGCTCAATCAGTTGGAACCCTTCACCGATTGCTTGCATCATGCCATATTCGATCCCGTTGTGGATCATCTTCAAGAAATGACCGCTTCCTGATACGCCTGCATAAAGATATCCGCCCTCAATAGCAACATTTTTGAATACTTGTTCGATCGAATGAAAGGCATTTAAGTCGCCGCCGACCATCAGACAAGCATTCTTGCGCGCACCGGAGATTCCTCCTGAAGTGCCGCAATCCAAATAGGCAACCTCTTTGTCTGAAAATTGTTTCCCTCGTCGAATCGAATCTTTATAATTTGAATTTCCACCTTCTATCACGATATCTTCTGGTAAAACAAGTGGCAGCAAGTCTTTTAGTACCGATTCTGTGATTTCCCCTGCTGGCAGCATCAGCCAGATGACTCGTTTGCCAGTAAATGAAGCGACCATTTGGCTGATAGTCTCATATGTTTCTATTCCCTCCCTTCGTGCAGCAAGTCGTGCTTGTTCTGAAAGATCCAGCCCTTTCGTTCGATAGCCATGATCTTTTAAATTGCTTGCTAAGTTCAAGCCCATTTTGCCAAGACCGATAATACCAATCTCCATGATAGCGCCTCCATTTCTATCTTCATTATACAAAAAAATATTTTTTGTAAATATAAATAATAAAAAATATTTTTTATTTGCATTTCTTTGGAAATCGTTGTACTTTAAAAATGAAGGCTTCGGAATGTATTGAAAAAGGAGAAAAACACTATGACTATATCGATTCGCTTAAAAATCAAGACCCTCTATAAAGACTTAAGCCCCAAAGAACAAGCAATCGCCGATTACATACTCGAAAACCCCAGTAAGGTTAGCCATAGTTCCATTAGTGATTTAGCAAATGAGCTAGGAATGGCGGATTCGACATTTTTTCAATTTACAAAAAAACTTGGTTACAACGGTTTTAAAGACTTTAAGATGGCCATGTTGATGCAAGAAAATGATTTATCCGCCATCTCTTTCCACGAAAATATTCAGCAATCAGATAACGAGCTGACCATGGCGCGCAAAGTCTTTGATTCCAACCTCACCACATTGACCGATACGCGAAAACTACTGCAAGAAGAAGATTTGAAACAAGCCGTCCAAATGATCGACAGTGCCAAGCGATTGTTCTTTTTTGGCGTAGGCGGTTCTGAAATCGTTGCAGCTGATGCATACCATAAATTCTTGCGCTCACCGATTTCTGTCGTTCACAGTGCGGATTATCACATTCAGTTGATGGAAGCAGCGTTACTGACCCCAGAAGATTGTGCCCTGTTGATTTCTCATACGGGTAAATCGAAAGAAACGATTGAACTTGCGCAAGTCGCCAAAGATTGCGGCGCCAAAGTTATCGTTATTACCAGTCACGCAGCATCTCCGCTAGCCAAATTAGGGGATGTCGTATTTATTTCTGTTTCCGAAGAGATCGAATTTCGTTCAGAAGCTCTTGCTTCCAGAATCTCTCAACTAAGTATCATCGATTCGCTCTATGTGATTTTGATGTTTATCAACCGCAACAAATCCCAAGACTCCATTGCGAAAGTTCGACGTACGATTTCTAAAATCAAAGAATAGCCTTCTTTAAATAGCGTAGCAGCCTAATCTTTAAAACCTTTCAATCATGTACTAATGGGTTATGAAAAAGTAATTTCCTCTGCTCTCCTTTCTTTGGACTTCAGAGGATTGATGGCTAGTCTAAATAAAAACCAAAGCTAACGATTAAAGTTCTGATACCGTCTAAGCACAAGCGTGTTCGATTTTTAGTCCATGATAATAGAAAAAAGCAGACTGTCTTTCCTCATAGAAAAACAGTCTGCTTTCTCTTGTTAAAAATCCTCACAAGTCGCGATGATCCCTTAAGCGATAACCGAGACCAATCTCAGTGATCAAGTATTCGGGACTGATGGTATTGGTCTCGATCTTTTTTCGTATATTTGACATATTGACCCGCAATACTTGCGGATCAGTGCCATAAGGTCCCCAAACTTCTGTCGCCAACGTTTGGTACGTTACGACTTTGCCTAGATGTTGGAACAAAACAGTTAAAATTCGGTACTCATTTTTGGTTAAATGGATCTCTGTTCCGGTCTTAGTCAAAAGCTGCCTTTCAGTATCAAGTGTTAATTCACCATTCCTGATGACTAGCGGCATTGGCT
>NZ_JBDGBK010000131.1:0-6233 GCF_040910045.1 Enterococcus sp. RTP21361st1_A6_RTP21361_211029
CTGAGCCAGAATGAGGTTCATTCTGACCCAGATTTGATTTTGTACAACCCATCAGTCCTTATTGACAAAGAGCCAATAAAAACCGTGAAGCAACCACCCGCCTAGGATTGATGGTTACTTACACGGTTTATATTACACCCTCATTTTTGGTGCTAAAAAGCACCGAAAATCTTAATTATTGTCAATTAATAATTCTTTTGGATTCCTTCTTAATATATTGAATGAAGAAATAATCAATGATACAAGAAGTACTAAACTCATAAATATAACTACATAAATCATGAATTTAGGTAATACATTGATATCTAAACTTGATAATGTCTTGTTAAATCCTTCAGCTTCTGCCCCACCACCTAATTGGCTAGATGCAGCTTGTTTAGCTATTTGTTTAGCTATATCACCAGTAACCTTATTCAATATATTATTCCCAAGCTTGTCAGCTGTATATTGAGCTAAGAAATAGGAACCAACGAATGCGGGGATTGATATAAATACCATCTCAATTAGGAATTGACCAAAAATTTCTAATTTTGATATACCTAATGATAGTAATACTGCTATTTCTTTCTTTCTAGCATTCATCCATAAGAATAATAATAATGAAACTACAACTCCTGCAAATATTAATGAGCCAAAGAATAATTTATTTGAAATTGAGTAAATACCTGATATAGATTGTTGTAATGCAGGGTAATTTGATGAACTTTTAATCAAATTATATTCTCTCCAATTTATATCTAATTTCCCAAGATCTTTTATTACACTATCAAGATTCTTATCACCTTTTACAAAGAATGTTGCATCTTGGTATACAGCTGTATCTTCGGTATTACCATAAACTTTAGCAGCTGTATGAACATCAGTGATTAATGTATTTTCGTATAGTTCTTGTGCTGCACTTACTCCACCGCTATTATGCCCATCGAATAGACCTTTAATTTCTACTTCTACTGTTTCATCTGCACCTTTCTCATTATCAGCATCAAATAAATTAGATTTTATTTTTATCTTATCTCCAACTTTAAGATTATTTTTTTCAGCTAAATCTTTATGCATTAAGATTTTATTTTTATCTTCATTTTCTAAATGCTTTCCTTCTACTAATTTATATGCTTCTGATACAAATTTTGTTTCTTTTGTTGAATCGTTAACCCCAGTTAACATAACTGTTCTTTTAAAATTCTTTGCTCTTTCAGGTGATTGATTCGCAAGAGTCTCTTGAGTTTCAATAATATCATAATCAACTAAATCTGCAACACTGTTTATTCTTTTTACATAGGAGTCTATACTATCTGTTTGAGATATCTTTTTAATATCTTCACCTTTTACATTTCCCCCACCTCTAGGTGTTCCTGGATTTACTTGTCTATTTATCTCCATAGAAAAACTATTTGTTATATTAGTAAATGTTTCTTTTGAAGCTCTGTCCGTAGCATCTTTAATAGATAAACTAATGAGACTTAAAGTTGACATAGATAAAATAACTAATATGATAATTAATGATTTTAAACTTTTTCTAGTTACATAAGCAAATGCATTTTTTATCATTATTCAACCTCCAAATTCATTTTATTTACTTTTTTCAACTTTTTACCACTTAGTTCTAAAATGATATCCGCAGAATCTGCTACTTCCTTACTATGTGTTACAACTATTACACATTTATTTCTATCTTTAGCTAATGTCTTTAATATATTAATTATTTCTCCAGCAGTAACACTGTCTAGATTACCAGTAGGCTCATCAGCTAGTATTATTGGAGCATCTGATACCAATGCTCTAGCAATAGCTACTCTTTGTTGCTGTCCACCAGATAATTTCATAACATTTCTTTTTATTTGTTTTTTATCTAAACCTAGTTCAAACAAGATACTTTCATCTGCTGATTTATTTACTAATCTAATATTTTCAATTGGTGATAAATAATCTATTAAATTATAGTTTTGAAATACTAAAGATATATTATTTTTTCTATGATTACTATATCCTTTATTTTGTATATCTTCATTCTTAAACAATATTTTTCCTGTTTGAGGTTTATCAAGTCCAGCAAGTAAGGAAAGAAGTGTAGATTTTCCTGTTCCTGACTTTCCTACTATCGCATAAAACTTCCCAAGTTCAAATTTTTGATTTACTCCTGACAAAACTTTTTCTTTAGAATTTGCATAACTATATGCTACATTCTTTATTTCTAATATATCCATTATTTTCTCCTAACTTATTTTTGATAAGATTTCTTTAGGCTTCTTGATTAACATTAATGAAGAAGCAAATACAACTGATAAAACAATAATACTTATTAATATTAAATAACTTTGTCCAAGTGTTGTTATATTTGACATAAAACTACTATTATTTATTAAACTTCCACCGGAAATCATTGAATCCTCTGAGTTAATGAATCCATCTACAATTACTTTTAGTAATACATTTCCTAAAAATAAGGAAGATATTATACTTGGTATCGATATGAATATTAACTCGAATATAAATTGCATTATAATTTGTATCTTAGATGTTCCAATAGATAAAAATATACCTATTTCATAAATTCTTTCCCTTAACCATAGAATCAAGATTAATGAAAGAACAACCATCCCACCTAACATAATAGAATAAGTCATTACTTTTATTATATATTTTATTCCACTCACTGACTCTAAAGACTCTTCAAACGCATTAGAATCTTTTTCAACAAAATACTTTGACTCATCAATTTTAAGCTCTTTCAATTTGTTTAAGGCTAAGTCTGTAGATTCTGCACTACCAGAATACATTAAAATTTTATTTGCAATTTCATTATTTTCTGAATTGTTTAATATCTCTTGGCTTGTTGAATAATCTACAAACACCATATTTTCACTAAAATCAGAAGATAATCCTGTATATGTTTCCTGTTTTTTACCAGAAAAGATCCCTATAATTTTAAATTTATGACTTTTTATTTTTCCACTTTTTTCAATATCTAGTAATTCAAGATCAACTTCATCACCTAATTTTAGATTGTTTTGTTTAGCAAATTCTTCATGAACAATAATTGAATTCTTATCATTTTCTTCTATATTTTTACCTTCTTTAATTGTAAATACTCCACTACTAAATAAAATATTTCTTTTAGTATTATTTGTAGCTTCGAGTGAAACAACATTCTTAAATTCGTCAGATAAATCTTCTCTATTTATTCTTTGTTCTCCGCTAACTACTTTAGCATCTTTTAGTTTTGCTAATCCATCATATTGAATTATTTTTTCTTCAATTTCTTTTAATTTTTCAATATCTTTAAATTGATTAACATTAAAATATTTACCATCTTTTTTTGTTATTGATATTGAAGAATTAGAACTTTCATATAAAGCCTTTTCTATTTCATTGCTTGATTTCATTATTGTTAAACAAGAATACAAGCAAGAAAGAACTATAGTTAATATGATAAAAATTATTAAAGTTCTATTTTTCTTTCTTGTAATATATGCTATAGCATTTTTTATCACTTTCCTAACTACTCCTCTCTATTTTCTTACTCCATAACTAATTGCATCCACCGGACAAGCATTTTTACATCGTCCACATCTGATACACTCCAGATGATTGCAATTCTCAACTGAATCTTTATTCATTTGGCAAACTTTTTTACATTTTCCACAATTAATACACTTATCCTTATCCAATCTATATCTAAATATTGAAATAGGGTTAAAAATTGAGTAAATAGCTCCAAGTGGATATATATATTTACAAAAAGGTCTATATATAATTATAGAAAGTAACAAAGTAACTATTAGAATGATTCCTTTCCAATAATACAAGAAACCTATCGCACTTCTCATACTTTTATTTAATAAAACAAGTGGTAATCCTCCTTCCAGCATACCAATCGGACAAATAAGTTTACAAAAATACGGAGAACCCTGACCTAAAATATCAACCAAAAATAAAGGGAATATTAATGAAAAATACAAGTAATATTATGTATTTCAATTTTCTCAAATGTTTATCAAACTTAAATGTTTCAACTTTTTTAAAAAAGGGAATCTTGTGTAGCAAATCTTGAATCAATCCAAATGGACACAGCCATCCACAAACAAATCTTCCCACCAATGCTCCTATAAAAAACAAAATCCCAACTATATAATAAAATAACTAATCTTATATTTTGAATTTCCAATTACTGCCTGTAGTGATCCTATTGGACAAGAACCTTTTGCTCCCGGGCATAAATAACAATTTATACCCGGAACACAAATTTTCTTTAAATTCCCCCCGTAGATTTTACCAGTCTTAAAGCCTTCAAAGTAAGAATTAGCAATTAAAAACCAAACGGATTGAAATAAATGCTTAAAACGATCTCTTATTTTATATTTATCTTTTTTTGTACTACCATTTATAATATTTTTAATTCTATCCAATTCCAATACACTCCATACAAATTCTTATCGCCTTATCCAAGACAACTTAGTTTCTCCATTACTATCAACAAAGAAAGTCTCTGGCATAGCCTGTATACCATTCAATCTACCATTAAAGTTTGTCTTATCTGGCATTAAGAAAGGATATGAAGCCTTTGTCTTTTCATGTATTAACTTTGACTTTTCAATTGCTTCCTTGTTTTCACCGTTATCATCAACAGGATCTGTAACAACTCCAACGATATTTACACCCTTGCTTTTCATTTCATTCTGAACCTCAACCAAATCAGGAATTTCCTTTACACAAGCTGTACACCAAGTTGCAAATACATTTACCATAGTAAGATCATACTTCTCAAAATCTTTACTTGTAAAATCCTTGCCATTTATGTCCTTTGTTGATAGTTTACGTAAATCTTTAACCGATTCTTTGTTAAATGCTTCTGTATTTTCTAAATCAGTTTTTTCTGATAGCACAAAACCATTTTTAGGACGTTCTTTTTTATCTATAATTTGAATCTCAGTTCTTTTTAATTCATCCAGAAGATTACTTTCAGCTCCGCTATTTGTGCTTAAATAGCAATCGTATTTTCCATCACTTGAAACTCCTATTTTAGTATGAGTATCACATTTTATAATTTTAGATTTTTTTCTTCTGATGTATTTTTTTCAAATATACCAATAGTCCCAATTCTTTCAAGCTCATTTTGCCAATTTTTATATCCATCGCCCATCTTTTCTATAACTGCATTCTTTTGTTCTTCTGTCATTTTTTCAAATGTCAAAATAGCATACTTTAGTTCTTTATCTATAGGACTTTGATCATCTAACATCGCTATCTTTTTATCAGCTATATAATTTCTAAATTTGTCTGAGAGTTTAAATTTAAGCCCTAAATATTCATAAACATATTCTTTCTTTGCCTCCAATGTATAATCTGATGGCTTAAAAGTTTCATTTTTGCCATTTGCATTAATTGACATGCCTTCCTCTTCAGAACTTATGGATTGTCCTTCTTTTATTTTATTGTTTTCATTACTTTTTTGACACCCAACTGCGCTTAAGCTCAAACATAATGCAAGTAATAGGCATGCTCCTCTTGGTACTATTTTTTCATAAATTATTCCTCCTTTATTTTTTACACAATAGCATTTTATAGCTACTTTCAATAACATTCTACACACCTTTTATGAAACGTTGATGAAATATAATTTTTTATTTTTCCAAACTATGGTATAACAGTATAAGTATTATGCTTAAAGTTGTTCTTACACGATTAGTATATGAGCAAGCACAGTAAGTGTACGGACACTTACGAAAAAATTGATGAGGCAGCCCTTTGGGATCTGCTTCTTTTTTTATCAATTTTTAACTTGTTAGGGTGTACCCTAAGACCCCGAAATACATTCAAAGGAGGATTACCTATAGCAAATAGAATACGAAATGAAAGGCTTGAAATTAAATTAACAGAAGAAGAAAAGGCTCTTTTTGAGGAGAAAAGAAAACTTGCGAAATGTAAAAATATGAGCCATTTCATCCGCAAGTGTGTTTTAGAAAAAGAAATATATTAAGTGGATTTAGAGCCGTTTAGAGATTTACAGGGTTTCCTTTCCAATGCTACCAGCAGCATAAATCAGATTGCAAAGCGTGTGAATTCCACCGGCATAATCTATAAGGACGATATAAATGATATGAAAAAGCAGATTGAATATTTCTCAAAAGAGTTGTGGCAAATACATTCTCTGCTTCTTGGATAGGTTACACTGAACTAGACAATAAAAATAAGGTGTGTAAAATATAAGAAAACACACTGGAGGAATTGTTAAT
>NZ_JBDGBK010000132.1:0-6162 GCF_040910045.1 Enterococcus sp. RTP21361st1_A6_RTP21361_211029
TTATCGAACAAGTGAAAAATGCTATTGCAGCAAGGTTATTTGTAGTTTCCTGAAATTTTATGAATTATTCAGGATATATTTTATTGCAACTTGCTGTTTGATCAGTTTATCTATGTTAACAAAAGTCGCTCATGCTGAAAGTAACCCCATTGGTAATTGTTACTATGTTAGTTCGCAAAGAGGGAGTGACACTAATTCAGGATTATCTATATCTGAGCCTTTTAAAGGTTTAAATAAAATAAATGAACTTAAATTAAATCCAGGGGATAAAGTTTTATTAGAAAATGGATCGGTTTTTGAAGATCAGTATTTACAAATAAAAAATTCAGGAAATATAGAGGCGTGTATTGAAATCAGTAATAGCCAAGAGTCGAATATATTTGTTTCTCCTGAAAATGGTCCCGTAAAACCTAATTTTAACTATTTGACATATGATCAATTCAGTCAGAATACAGTGTTTGATGGATATAAATTGGAACAATCATCTCCTGCTATTCATAGTGGGAAGAAGGTTATCGATAAAAATGGTTATAATTTAGGAACTGATTTTTTTGGTATTAAGTTAGATGGCATACTAGATATTGGGGCAGTGAAAAGTTCAAAATAATATAAAGGAGTTAGTTTGATCATGAATGATATTTCTTTTTTTCAGATATTTTCTTTAATATGTTTAGCTATACTAGGAGGTATAGATCCTTATCTGTCAGGATTACAATTAAGTAAACCGGCAATTTCTGGTTTTCTAGCAGGAATTATAATGGGAGATATTAATACAGGCTTATTAGTAGGAGCAACATTACAACTGATGGTCTTAGGTGTAGGAACATTTGGTGGCTCATCAATTCCTGATTTTGGCACAGGGGCAATCATTGGTACAGCATTAGGTGTTGTTAGTGGAAAAGGAATTGAATTTGCAATAGGTATTTCTGTTCCTGTAGGATTATTATTAGTTCAATTAGATATTTTAGCTCGTTTTTGTGGGGTTTATTTTTTACATCGTGTGGATAAACATATAGAAGAAGAAAATTTTCATAAGATTAGTTTAGAAGCATGGTTAAGTTTAGTTCCTATTGCATTATCTCGTGCAATACCAGTAGGCTTATGTTTAATTTTTGGTAATGAAGTAGTAAATACAGTATTAAATTATGCACCGGATTGGTTAATGGGAGGATTAAAATTGGCAGGAGCTATATTACCAGTTGTTGGGATTGCCATCTTACTACATTATTTGCCAATTAGGAATTTTTTCGGTTTTTTAATTATTGGGTATATTTTAGCCGCTTATTTAAATATTCCAATGATGGGTATTTCTTTTGCAGGATTGGCAGCTGCTATTATTTACTATAAAAAATTACAAGATAAACGTTTATTAGAATCAAAACTAGATACTATCAATCATATAGAAGTAGTTAACGGAGAGGTTGATGATGATGAAATCTAATGTTAGCAAATTAAGTAGCAAAGATCTGAGAAAAGTTAGTTTAAGATATATGTTTGGAGCTCAACTAGGTTGGAACTACGAACGAATGATGAATGTGGCATATGTTCGAGCTGTATATCCAGCTTTGAAAAAGTTATACAAAGATGAAAAAGAATTAAAAAGTGTGTTGCAATCAGAAATGCAATTCTATAATACCAGTCCTTTTTTAAGTGCATTTATTATTGGAATTGATTTAGCATTGCAAGCAGAAGATGGAAGCAAATCGAAAGATGCTGTTGCAGCAATTAAAACGAGTATGATGGGACCTTTTGCAGCTGTAGGCGATTCTTTATTTGGGGCAGTGATTCCAACAATTTTTGGATCTCTAGCAGCTTATATGGGATTAGAAGGAAATCCATTAGGTGTACTACTTTGGTTATTAGTATCTCTCATTATACTATTTTTGAGATATTTTGAGTTACCAATTGCTTTCCGAGAAGGTAAAAAACTGGTATCCAGTGTAGGTGGATTGTTGAAGGATTTAACTGAATCAGCAACTTTACTTGGCGTAGTAGTAATAGGAGGCTTGGTTCCTAGTGTTGTAAAGGTTGGTGTTCCATTCAAGTTAGTTATTGGTGATAAGAAACTATCTTTCCAAACAGAAATGTTAGACCCTATTATGCCAGCTATAGTACCTGTTGTTTTAGTTTTATTGGCATATTGGTTATTAAGCAAAAAATCTCTCAATTCAACCAAAGTTATTTGGATATTTTTAGTTTTGTCAATACTAATGTATTCATTAAATATTTTAGCAGTTTTGTAATAGATGTGGGGGCGTGCTCAACTAATTTATGGCATGTCCTTTGTTTAATTTTCTAAATAGCGTATTTTTAACTGATTGTTATTAAGTTCTCTAAATTAACAAGGACAGTATTTCACAGTTTGGAAAATAAGAATTCATCATTGTAACTAATCTTTTTGTAGTTTCTTTAATTGTATTTTTGTAATCAATTATTAGCTTGACAGTGATTCTAATTCTATTATTAGTTATTATTTTTGGGGAGCTATGGTTAAATTTAGGATATTATAGTTTATATTGCTAGCTGTAAGTTGCTTTAACAAAGTTGTTTAAAACAAAAATTCAGAGCTCTTATCATTTTGGATATTTCACCAAATTAGTGTCTAAAGGGTCTGTTTATCTGTATAATATTTTACTTCTAATAAGAATTTTTTGTCATATGAAATATCCGTTTTTGTTGAAGGATATAATTATGAATAGAGGGGTTGGGAGAGGAGATTCATATCTGCGTTGGGAAATGAAAATTGTAATAGAAATTTATTTATTATGATATCCAAAATCCTTCCTTATAGAACTAATTATGAAGAAAATGACATGTTTTAAATAAAAATTATCATGTTCAAATGGTCAAAAAAATCTATACTATAATTAGATAGCGCTTTCTATTTTTTTGAAGGAGTCAATCATAATGAGTGAGAAAATAATGAATACAATCCAGAATAAAGTTTTACCTATAGCTACTAAGATTGGGAATCAACGATTTTTAGTAGCGTTAAGAGATTCATTTATGGGTACGATGCCTGTAATAATGACAGGTTCGGTTGCAATATTATTAAATGCTTTTTTAGTAGATTTTCCTATGCAATTTGGCTATGAGAAGATTACTGATTATTTTCAATGGTTAGTAGATATAAATAATTTGATATCAAAAGGAAGCATTTCTATTGTTTCCTTACTGTTTATTTATTGTTTAGGAGTAAATATTGCTAAAATATATAAAACAGATACTTTGTCTTCAGGACTAGTCGCACTGTCTTCATTTATTATTTCTATAAGTAATTCTATGACTTCAACTTATAATTTATCGAATAATAATAATATTGACTTAACAACACTATTTACTGATGTTGAGGGAATAACAGTTACAGGTAACAGTTTAAATGTGACTATATCAGGATTGTTGCCTGGTACACAAATTAATTCAAATGGTTATTTTACCGCAATAATCATAGGTTTTTTATCTTCAATTATTTTTTGTAAACTCATGAATAAAAATTGGACAATTAAATTACCTGATACAGTTCCTCCAGCTATCGCTAAACCATTTTTATCAATTATTCCGGCTTTAGTTTCTCTTTATATAATTGCTATTTTGACATTTTTGTTAAATAGAATAACAGGAAAAATTTTAACAGATGTAATTTACGAAATATTACAACGCCCTATGTTAGG
Organism: Enterococcus sp. RTP21361st1_A6_RTP21361_211029; assembly: GCF_040910045.1. NCBI lineage: Bacteria > Bacillati > Bacillota > Bacilli > Lactobacillales > Enterococcaceae > Enterococcus > Enterococcus sp. RTP21361st1_A6_RTP21361_211029. The sequence goes on from NZ_JBDGBK010000132.1 coordinate 3,672, forward strand.
ACTTTCCCAAAGTTTTTTTGTTGTTATATTAGTTGCTTTCTTAGTTCAATTTTTCTGGTTTTTCGGTATTCATGGTGGAAATGTTATGGCACCTATTATGGAAGGTGTATTTGGAGTAGCGCTTTTAGCTAATTTAGAAGCTTATCAAAACAATGAAACTATTCCTTATGTTTGGACAAGTGTATCATACGGATCGTTTGTCTGGTATGCAACTTTAGGTTTATTAATTGCGATTTTTTGGGTATCAAAAAATGGTCATTATAGAGAAGTGGCTAAATTGGGAATAGTTCCATGCCTTTTTAATATAGGAGAACCGGTGATGTACGGATTACCTACTGTATTAAATCCTATTTTATTTATACCTAAAATTTTGTGTCCTGTAATTATGGCTGGGCTTGCATATTTAGCAACAGATTTAGGATTAGTATCTCCAGTAACACAAAATGTAACTTGGGTGATGCCACCGGTCTTATATGGATTCTTTTCGACAGGATTTGATTGGAGATCAATTATTTTATCAATAATCAATTTAATTTTAGCTACCTTGATTTATTTACCATTTGTAAAGATGGCTAATAATGAAACTGTTTGATAAGTAAAAAGAAGATATAGTTATTTATAGTATTTAGAAATTTAATGAATAACATTTTATATTGACAAAATATTTAGAGATTTTTGATATCAAGGTTTATTTTAGTATAAAGTGTTCTTAAGTAATCAATCATCCGCTATAAAAGAATTGTTATTCCATTTAAATTTTTGCTCATCACAAAAAAATATCCTTTCAAAAGGAAATTTTAATTTCTTAAATCAAGAGAGGTTGTTTGATTATTTTAATGATTGGAGTTTTTAATATGAAAAAGGATCAACCAAATGTTGTTTTAATTGTAGTAGATCAGATGAGGGCAGATGCGTTATCTTTGAATAGTCAAGATAAATTCATTAGTACGCCTACATTAGATATGATGGCTAGTCAAGGATATAATTTTGAGAATTGTTATTCGCCTGTTCCAAGTTGTGTTCCAGCAAGAGCAGCATTACTGACAGGATTAGATCAAGAAACTTCGGGAAGGGTAGGTTATGAAGATGAGGTTCCATGGTATTTTAAAAACACACTTCCAGAAGTTTTTAAAGAACAGGGATATCAAACTGAGTGTATTGGGAAAATGCATGTGTATCCTTCAAGAAAACGGTTGGGATTTGATCATGTACTATTGCATGACGGGTATCTTCATGTTGATCGAAAATATGACAAATCTTATGGAGAGCAGTTTGAATATTCTAGTGATTACTTAATGTTTCTAAAAGAATCATTGGGCTCAGATGCAGATTTGATTGATGATGGGTTAAATTGTAATTCGTGGGAAGCACGACCATGGATGTATCCTGAAAAATTTCATCCAACAAATTGGGTGGTTTCAGAAGGAATAAACTTTTTAAGGCGGAAAGATCCTACAGTACCATTCTTCTTAAAATTATCATTTGAGAAACCTCATGCTCCTTTGAATCCACCAAAATATTATTTTGATATGTATATGGATAGATTACCAGACACTCTAGATTTGCATATTGGTAATTGGGAGAAATTAGAACATGTTGTTCCAGATGTTTGTGCCTTAAGAGGAAAATTAAAAGAGGATGATCAAAGAAGAATGTTTGCTGGATACTATGGCCTTATTTCTCATATAGATCATCAGATCAATCGCTTTTTAATGGCTTTAAAAGAATTTAGACATGATAAAGATACAATCATTTGGTTCATTTCAGATCATGGAGATCAATTAGGAGAACATTACTTATTCAGAAAAGGGTATCCTTACCAAGGGAGTATTCGTATCCCGTCGTTTATTTACGATCCTGGTGATCTGATCTCAGCAAAAAAACATGGAATTAAAGAGCTTGTAAAAATACAGGATATATTTCCTTCATTAGTTGATTTAGTATTAGGACAATATGTAAATACAGATGGAAAAAGTGTTAAACAGTTGCTCTTTGGAAACTGTGAAGGATGGCGGCGAGAAATTCATGGAGAACATAGTTTAGGGATGGATTCTAGTCAATATATATTAACGGAGAAATGGAAATTTATATGGTTTCCCGTAAAAAATACGTATCAATTATTTGATATGATAAATGATCCAAATGAGATGAAAAACCTATATTATGATAAAAAATACGAATCTATTATTTATGAAATGAAACATAAATTAGTAGGATATTTAAAAGGTAGAGAAGAGGGGTTTGTCAAAAACGGACAGTTAATTCAAATAGGAATTTCAAATATCGTTTCAACTTTAAAAAGTAAAAAATAAACTAAAAGTGAAGATGCAATAAAAAATCAACATAGGGTATACTGAGTCAAAATATACTGGCTCTTCGTCAAATCGTGTTGGTGAAGACAAATTTGAATAAAACGGCTCTTCGTCAAATCGTGTTGGTGAAGACAAATTTGAATAAAACTTAGTCCGATATGCGGCGCGTTCTGTGCGCC
>NZ_JBDGBK010000133.1:0-6090 GCF_040910045.1 Enterococcus sp. RTP21361st1_A6_RTP21361_211029
GGCCTTTTAGGCCGAGGCCGGTAAGAGAGGCTTCTAGCCGAAGAGCAAACCACCCGTTTCACGGGTGGTTATGATTATCTGTTCATATTTCATTTATATTTCAATAACATTAAATTTGTTGTTGATAGATTTCTTACATTGCACAAGTGTCCTTTTTATGGGAAAATTTAAACGATTCTATTAGAACAATTGAGGTGCTTTATGCGAAATTATCAGAAAATAATCGTTACTATTTTATGTGTTTTGGCGCTTGGTATAATCGGATTGACCGCTTACGGTATCAATTTTTATTCTGAGGCCGAAAATACATTTAATAATATCAGTCAACCAGTTGAAAGAACAACAGCGAAAAGGGAAACTCAAGTAAGTATTGAAGACCGTGACGCATTTTCAATTCTATTACTTGGGCTTGATACTGGTGGTAAGGGAAGAACAGAACAAGGCAGATCGGATACTATCATGGTAGTTACTGTGAATCCTAAGAAAAAACAATCAACGATTGTGAGTCTAGATCGAGATATCTATACACAAATCATTGGGTACGGAACAATGGATAAATTGAATCATGCTTATGCGTTTGGTGGGGTTGAGATGTCTATGGATACCGTAGAGAATTTGCTGGATATTCCTATTGATCATTACGCAACCATAAATTTCCAAGGTCTTAGCGATTTAGTTGATGCGCTAGGTGGGTTAGAAATTGATAACAAATATCATTTTGAATTAGATGGTGTTGAATTAACACCGGGAAAATATCATTTAGATGGTGAGCAAGTCCTAGCTTATTCTAGATTCAGAAAGTATGATCCTTATACAGAAATGGGAGATCCTGAAGGAGATGTCGGACGACAAAAAAGACAACGTGAAGTTGTTACAAAAATTGTAAATAAAATTTTGAGTCTGGATGGAGTCAATAACTATCGTGACATTTTAAAAGCTGTTGAGAAGAATACAACAACGGACTTAAAATGGACCGACATGTTGGACATCGCAACCAACTATTTGCCGGCTTTTGATTCCATTAAACAAGATCAGCTTATTGGTGAGGATCAAATGATCAATGATATTTATTATCAAATCCTAGGAATGAATGATTTACTCGAAAAACAAAATTTATTGAAAGAACAATTAGACTTACCTCAAAATGATGAGCTATCAACAGGTGATAAATTTACTCAAGGCTATGTTCCTTATCAATTTTATGACGATAGTGATAATACTTCTAACGGCGATTATTATGAGGATAATGCCTCGGATGGTAACTATTCGAATGATGGGTATTCAGGTAATCAAGAATATGAGGATGATTCACTGAGTGACGATGGTTATTAATAAGCGAATAATATTTAAATAGAGTATCTTAAATTAAAGAACCTAAATGAAGTGATATGCCTCATTTAGGTTCTTTAATTTAAAGTGACTGAAAGAATGAGACTTTTCCACAGATGGAAGAGAGGAAAATGTGTTTCACGGGATTAAAATTGGAAAAGATTAAGGAAGCTTAAAGTGAAGCAGATTTTTTCTCAACAAAAAAATCTTTTTGCGTAACTGTGAAACATTACAGTGGATGAGAACGAATTCTTATAATTTTCTCTAAGGATACTTGGATAATTTTGATTTCTTCTGTTTATATTGAAAATTTTTGGTAAAATAAGACGGTAAGCAGTTTGTAATGAGAGGATAGAAGAGATGAAGAATCTAAAAGATAAAGTCATTAAGAATATACGAAAAGGGCCTGAGGAGCCTAAGACAAAATCTTATCGCAAATCCCATGTTCCCTTTCGATTGAATTTTCTCTTTTTTGTGATTTTTGGTCTTTTTGTTGCGTTGATCGTGCAATTAGGTTATTTACAAATCGTCAATGGTGATAATATTGAGAAGCAATTGAAAGCTTCATCCGTGGTAGAAGTCAATGGCAGCTCTCCACGAGGAATGATTTATGATGCATCTGGCAAACCGCTTGTCAAAAATCAAGCCAATGCAGCCATTACCTTTACAAGAGGAAATAAGATGACAGCTGAAGATTTATTGAAGACTGCACAAAAACTAGCTACATTGATCGATATTCCAATCGATAAGAATCTGACAGAGCGGGACCTGAAAGATTTTTGGTTGGCAGATACTGAAAATTTGAAGAAAGCGCAAGATCAATTAAGTTCCAAGCAAAAAGCGCTCGGGGCTTCTGAACAGTATGCGGCAACTGTCGATAAAGTAACGGATGAGGATATTGCCTTTAATGATGATCAGTTAAAAGTAGCTTCCATTTTTAAACGAATGAATAGTGCACAATCTTTAAGCACTGTTTATTTAAAAAATTCTGATGTATCTGATGAAGAACTAGCAATTGTGGCTGAGAATATGACCGAACTTCCCGGAGTTTCGACCGGCACAGACTGGACTAGAAAAATTGTTGAAGGCAGTTCATTGGCAAGTTTGATCGGAACTGTGACAACAGAAGAACAAGGGATCCCTGAAGAAAATTTGGATGAATATCTAGCAAAAGGGTATGCTCGTAATGATCGTGTAGGACGAAGTTACTTAGAGAAGCAATATGAAGAAGTCCTTCAAGGATCAAAATCAAAGTCTCAAATCACATTAGATAATAGCAATAATATTGAAAGCCAAAAAGAAATCTATGCGGGCTCTAAGGGAGATAATCTTGTACTGACGCTAGATGCCAAGTTCCAAAAAGAAGTTGATGAAATCTTACAAGATAACTTTAAATCTTTGATGGATTCAGGAGCTGCAGAATACTCGCCTGGAGTCTATGCTGTTGCGATCAATCCTAAAACTGGCGGGATTTTGGCAATGTCAGGTTATCAACATGAGGCAGAATCAAGCAAATTGCAAGAGAATGCAATCGGAACCTTCATCAATGCTTTTGTTCCAGGGTCTGTAGTCAAAGGCGGGACGTTAGCAGCTGGTTGGGAAAATGGTGTCTTGAATGGGAATGAAGTCTTATATGACCAACCAATCCGCATCGGCTCTGATGTCAAAGCTTCGATCTTTAACCCGACAGGAGCAAACAACCGCAATTTGTCAGCTGAACAAGCATTAGAAGTTTCTTCCAACTCCTACATGATGCAGGTTGCTTTACGCTTGATGGGCATTGAGTATCAGCCTGGAATTTCAATTCCAACAGTTGATCGTCAAACAGAAGCCTACAGTAAGCTGCGTACAGCCTTTGCCTCTTTTGGGATGGGGACGAAAACAGGGATCGATCTTCCTGGCGAAGCAACAGGGATCAGCACACCTGTCGACAAATTAGATACGGTCAGTGATGGCGGTAAGATCCTGGACTTAGCCTTCGGACAGTTTGATACCTATACGACATTACAATTGGCTCAATATGCAGCAACTGTGGCCAATGGCGGCCAACGATTGCAGCCACATATCGTTTCGGGTATCTATGGGAATGATGAAACCGGTGGTTTAGGAAGCTTGAAATCAGCGGTAGAACCTACCGTTTTGAACGAAGTTGGTTTAACTACTGATCAGATGAAAATCATTCAAAATGGATTTTATGATGCCGTTCATGGAACAGATGCTTGGGCTACAGCAACAGGACTAGCTTCTGCTAAAATGGAACTTTCTGCGAAAACGGGTACTGCGGAGACACCGATTGTCGATGAAAATGGCAAAACCATCAATCTGGTCAACCTAAATATTGTTGCTTATGGACCAAGTGATGATGCAGATATAGCAGTTGCAGTGGTTTTACCACAGGTTAAATCTTCAACTACTTCGCATCCAAACGTAAAAATCGTGAAAGAAATCATGGATGCTTACTATGATTTATATATGAAATAAGCAAGGCATAATCGTTGAATGAGTAAGAGGGAGTTGATGAACGGTTCGTTCGCTGATGATTTTCCAAATCAGTGAAGGACGGTTCATCAACTTTTTTTATAGCAAAATACTTTCTATCGGAATTATTAAGAGATTATCAATAATTCGGAGAGAAACCTCTTTTTTAGTAAGTGGGTCTTGCTATTTTTGGTTGAATGGCATAGAATACTCTCGGTCAACAAGAAATGAAAAAGCAGGATTGGTTTCAATCATTTTTCATTTTAACTGACTTCTATTATAATTGACTAGAATTGCAGGGGGCTATCATGACGAAGCAATGTTTAACGAAACAAGAATTGATGGAACGCCTAGGGGAGTTCTCACCAGCAGAAAAAAAAGAAATCCGCGAATATTTGCAACGGAAGAATCCATTGCTGTTTCGCAAATTTGAACGCATGAAACATGAATTATTTCGTCTAGAATCAAGACGGATTCAATGTGAAATCGAAAAAAATGAAAAGGAGTTGAATCAGCTCGATCATAAGATTCTCATGAAAAAAGAACATTTTCTTGAGTTATTAATCGCAATTCGAAAGAAAAGAGGATAATGGATGGAATTTATTGAACTTATCATCATCATCGCGATCCTCGTGACCTTTTCAAATATTGTCAGCAAAATACTGCCATCAGTACCGATTTTCTTCATTCAGATTATCTTAGGCATTCTGCTAGGATTGACTGAAATGGGACAAGAAATCGCATTTGAACCAGAGATGTTTCTAGTGATGATCATTGGACCGCTATTGTTTCGAGAAGGAGAACGAGCCGATGTTCCGGAAATCTTGAAGAACAGTAAGATCGTTTTGTTTCTGGCCTTTGGCGGTGTTTTGCTGACCTTATTTGCAGTGGGAACGACACTGCATTGGCTGATGCCATCGATTCCTTTGGCTGCTTGTTATGCTTTTGGCGCTGCCTTAGGACCAACAGATGCGGTAGCCGTCTCATCTTTAGCGAAACGCTTAAAAATTTCCAAGAACATCATGCATATTTTAGAAGGAGAAGGTCTTTTGAATGATGCTTCCGGGGTAACAGCGCTCCAATTTGCTATCGTTGCTTTAGTCACTGGTAGCTTTTCTGTTATGGGGGCTGGCTTTCAATTGCTTTTTTCGAGTATTGGCGGCGGCTTGATTGGTTACTTGATCGTTTGGCTAAAACGGCGGATCATTCGCTTTATTGAAAAAATATCTGCCCAAGATGTCACTGTTTATCTGTTGATCGAACTACTATTGCCTTTCGCAGCCTACTTGATTGCAGAAATGGTTGGAGTATCTGGTATCATTGCGGCAGTTGTTGCCGGTGTAGCGCAAGCACAAAGAAGACGACGAGTCTCTTTGTTCGATGCGGAACTAGCCAATATCTCTGAAAGTACGTGGTCAACAATTGTATTTACGTTGAACGCCCTTGTTTTTTTATTTTTAGGGATTGAACTTTCGCAAGTATTCTCACCCATTTGGGAAAGCAATTCTTATGCAAATGGTCATTTAGTCTTGACCATCGTAGTAGTAACACTCGTTATCTTCTTCATTCGTTTCTTATTCCTTCTTTTTTATTATCAGTTTTTACAATCAAAAAAAATCGTGGACTTGAAGCAAGTAGCTTTGTTGACCTTTGGAGGGGTCAAAGGAACGGTCAGCTTAGCGGCAATTTTTATCTTGCCTGTAACGATCAACGGTGACCAATTTGAAGCCCGCAGTTTGCTCTTATTTTTGACGGCTTGTGTCATCTTAGCGACTTTAGTGATCAGTGTACTTGTCTTGCCTTATTTGGCAGATGGTGAAGCTGCCGAATCTGTTGATTTCAATCAGTTGCTGATTTTAGAAGAAGTCATCCAGATCTTGGAAGAAGAAGAGAAAGAAACTACGGATGCCAAAGAGCGCTTAGCGACAGATGCAGTAATCAATACTTATGAAAATCGACGCTGGGAATTGTATCGCAATAGTTTAACTGATTCTGAAAAGCAAGAGATACAGGAAATTCAAGGATTGATTCTATCCATTGAACAGGATGGTTTGGATGAAGCCTACCGAAAAGGTGAGGTTAGCTCCAATGGGTATCGCTTTTATTCCCGGTTCATTTCGCAGCAGCAGCATTCGTTAGCAAAACAGTTCTTGTCTTTTTTCAGTTTTTGGCTTTTGATCATTCAACGTTTTGTACGGATCATTTTTCATCCCAAGCTGTTTTGGCAGCGCCAGCAGCAGCTGAAGGATGCATTGAAACAAAGAGATATATCAGAAGTACAAA
>NZ_JBDGBK010000134.1:0-6002 GCF_040910045.1 Enterococcus sp. RTP21361st1_A6_RTP21361_211029
GTGCTTATCGAACAAGTGAAAAATGCTATTGCAGCAAGGTTATTTGTAGTTTCCTGAAATTTTATGAATTATTCAGGGCAATAATAAAGGTTTTAATTTCAGCCTTTTTAATTAGAAAATCAATTTTCCCAAATTATTTTCTTTAGCTTTCTTAACGATTTCTGTCGCAACTACCACATCTAATACAGCCGAACCAACTGTTTTGAAGATCGTGATTTGTTCTCCACTTGTCCGACCGATCAATTCTTCATTGATCAGTTGGCCTAGTTCCCCATGATAGCTGTCTCTTTGAATATACCCATCTTGCAGCGGTGAAATGAAGTCCCCAGCTTCTTTTAGAACACCGTCCATGGTATCAAAAATAACAACATCTGCGGCTTTGATTATTTCTCGTGGAATTTCACACATTTCCGGTGTGTAAGCACCGACTCCATTGATGTGCGCACCTTTTTTGACCCACTCAGCAGAGAATGTCGCACGTTTTGAAGTGGTCACACTTGTAATGATGTCTGCTCCTTCAACGCATTCTTGACTGGTTTTTGTTGGGCGCATCGTTACAGAAAATTGTTGCATCATTTTTTCAGCAAATTGGCTGGCACGCTCAAAATCAATATCAAAAATCCGAACTTCTTCTAATTTACGAACGGTCAACATTGCTTCTAATTGTGACTGTGCTTGTCCGCCGGTTCCAATCAGCGCGCCAATTTTAGCATCTTCTCTTGCAAGAAGTTCTGTTGCTGCTCCTTGAACAGCGCCTGTTCTTAATTGTGTCAAATAAGTACCATCCAAACAAGCGGATACCATACCCGTTTCTGGATCCAATACGATCATCGTTGCTGGTACACTTGGTAAGTTTTTCTTGATGTTTTCAGGATACACGGAAACGATTTTGACACCTAGCGCGCCTTCGCCACCTTCTACATAAGCAGGCATATATAAGCTTTGTCCGTTGCTTTTTGGCACATCGATATTGGTGCGAAGAGGCACACTTGCCTTTCCTGCTGAATACAATGATAGTGCTTTTTTGTCCGCATCGATGGCTTCTCTCATTGAAAAACTTTTGATAATATCTTCTTTTTTAAGAAATAACATTTGAATCGCTCCTTAATTAGCTGCTGTAACTTTTTTTAATTGACTGCCCAACATCGTATATGCACTGTATAGTAAGACCAAAATCACGATCCATTTCAGGATATAGGTATCTAAAGATTTGACTAGGAATACAGCGACCAATACCCCCAATACACCGAAGGTTGAAGTAAAAAGTGTGATTTTTCTGCTGTATTCATTAAATTTAATGAATTGAACACTGCCGATCGGTACTGAGAAGGTACAAGCCCCCATCATAATAGGAAAGGCTGCAACTGGATTCAAGCCTAGCAAGTAGACAGTTACCATCGTTAACGCATAAGAACCAATGCCGATATTGTTCAATGCACCATAGACAAAGAGTAAAAATCCTGCCAAGATTAATTTTCCGCCATACAATTCACTGGCTGTTCCGTTTGATGGAATCCAGTTCATTTGTCCTGCAAAAATCAACAATGCAGCAATGACCAATCCTATGCCGACAAACAGTTTGATCGTTTTCTCTGGTAACTTCACGACAAATCTTGGTCCTAAATATGCACCGATAATTTGGCAGATAATACAAACAGCTAGTGTCTTGATCCCTACGTTGATGGCAGTGATGTAAGACAATGCCATGACGGCTACCGGTACTACACATTGGGTATTCAACGTTCCGGGTAGTTTTTTCATGCTGACCCATTTCAACTTTGGATAAAGGACGGTTCCGATAGCAAAGTCGGAAACGCCAAATGTTGAAAGAAAGAAGATGATAAATGACGTGAAGGGCAACAGACGCATATCCCCTGGTTCTTCTTTGAAATTTTGTTTGTTTTTGAAAAGGTCTCTTAGAAAGTAAATAATAAAATATAGATTGATTGCGACAATTAGTGTCAGCAAAATATTCCGAATCATAAAAAATTCCTCCTACTAGTAAATCTTTCTGATTCCCTCAAAGCCCTCACCATATTTTGCTTTAAGTTCTTCAGGAGATTCTGCAATCACTTTTAGTGTATATGCATCATGTTTGACATATTCTTTTGCTAGATTGACCATGGCGTGGTTTTTTGTCCAAGTGACATCGGTTGATTGCAGTTCTTCGTTAATGGTACCAAACACGACTTCTTGCTCATCGGCGACGATGTTGATCCATCTTGCTCCAAAGTCAGCAAGTTTGTCTGTTTCAAAACCATGAATATAATACTTTTCTAAGGGAAGATCATATTCATGGGTAGAACTGAATAAAATCAGTACAAACTTATCAACTCTTTTTTCAGCTTGCTGCAATGCCTTTAGTAGTGAATCCGTGAAATTCTCATGCCAAACTTGAATGAGCAAACTTTCTTTTGCGTTTTTCACCAAATGCTCTACTTTATCCAGAACATACTCGATACCATCAACTTTCCACAGCATTTCTTCTTCATCTTTTTCTTTGATCATCCCTAGATTCTTGGTAAGAAAAGAAAGATCATTTTTAACACTTTTTTCTAATTTCTCTAAAAACTCATTTGCCGAGATGGCATGATAAAGTTTAGGTTCTGATTTATTAACGACAATCAAATTCTTTTTTAATAGTTTTTCCAAAATATTATATACTTTCGAGCGTGGCACACCTGAGATTTTACTTACTTCATATCCTGTAAGATTACCTTTTTCTAATAGTGTGGTATACACTCTTGTCTCCATCTCTGAAAAATCATATTTTTTCATGATTTGAATAATCGTTTCCATTGATTAATCCTCACTTTATTTTTAGTAGCTACTACGGTAACAACTATAAATTCTTTTTGATTATCTGTCAAGAGTTAGTTCAATAACACACATATAATAATTAGCTTAAAAACAAGATTTTTATTAAAAAGAAACATTATAATATGAATATTTGTGAAAAAATAATACAACTTAGTCATTCTTTACAACGATTTATAGAAAAACAACCTCTTTAAATATAAAAGGTACGGGTTACTGATTACTTGTAAATCTTTACGTTCCAGTTTTATTCTTTCTAAAAAACATACTCACTTCTTTTCTTAGACTTCTTTTTTTGATTCTCCTCTTTATGGTCTTGTCCTTTTTTGCCTTCAAAATATTTAAATAAACCCCTTTCAAAAGCATTTCTAGGTTTTGGACAATAAGGAATGACTTTTTTCTTCATATAAATACCTCATTTAACTATTTGATATCATCACATTATCAAAAAAAATAGGTTTTTTATTAAAACTATCTTGACCTTTCGGGAGATTTCACTGTGATTTATTTTTATTCCCATACTTTTTTCGTTGGTCACTTTCGTATACCTAATCTAAGCGATCATCGGCGACGGTGCTTTTACAACGAATGGCAGGACAAAACAAGGGGCGGAAAAACTTTTTTGCCTATTTCATAAAAAACTTTTTCCTACAGCAATCCCTTGTTTTGTCCTACCACACGTTGTGAACCCAAAGCACGCCGACGAACGCTTAGCTATACGAAAATGACCTCCAAAAACAAAAAAGTGAGGTGAATAGAAACAAAAAGAAATTGAAATCTCCCAAAATGTCGTCCGCCTCGGAGACAACTTGCTGCTGAAAATGGTTGGTTAATTCATTTAAGTATTAAATAAGATAAATCATCAAATTAATCGGAAAAATAGCATGATTGGCCTTATCAAAAATAAACTGTAAAAACTTATATTTCTATGAGTGGTGGAACAATGCTAATACCAAATTAATTTATCGATTACCCACCTGCACAAACCAAAGATAGCATTATTAGGAAACGAATCAATCAGCGAATCCAGCATTATAATGAGGATACTAAAAATAAAGTTTTCATAATTATAAATCCGCCTTCCTACGAAAGGCACCAATGAGGTGATGAAAACCTTAGAGCGCTTTCTTTCTTTTTTTATTCCGTGTTACCCTTTCCTTGCAGGTCCCTGGTACACTACAGAACCCGAGGAGGTGAGTGGCGGGGCTGTATAGCGGCAACCCCGCATAATTATATGGTGTCGGTCATCCGTTAAGGCATCAATGAATGGCGCAAACCCGTAGCCCGTAAACTTATCTCTTCCGAAGTTGACTCGATTTCGCCGGATGACCAGTCCCTACCAAACCTGTACTATTTTTTTACAGGAGGTTGCTATGTTCAAAATCTTTCGTAAAAATTGTTGTGGCTTGGATGTCCACAAAACGTGGATCTATGCGTGTATCGGAATCACAGATGCGAATGGTCGTACAGTGTATAAGCAAGCTCGCTTCTCTTCCTTTACAAAAGGTCTCAATGAATTAGCTGAATGGCTTGCTAAATACAACTGTAAGGATGTGTGTTTGGAATCTTCCGGTAAATTTTGGATCCCTGTTTTTAATATTCTTGAAAAAACTTGTTTTGTCACACTGGCTCATCCGAAGTACACCAAACCCCAGAAAGGAAATAAAACAGATCGCAAAGATGCAAAAATGGATTTGTGATCTCTTTATGTGCGACATGATCAAACCCAGTTTTATTCCTGGTCTTGAAATCCGCCAGCTTCGTGATCTAATGCGTTATCGGACGAAACTGACCAACATGAAAACAAGTGAAAAGAATCGTGCTTTAAACTGCTTAACCGTTTCTAATCTGAAACTAGATGATGTTTTTAGTGATGTGTTCGGAAAATCATCCACTTCTATCATCCAATACTTGTTAGAACATCCCGGTGAATCATTTGATGTTCGACCATTTATCCATGCCCGTTGTAAAACTCCCGTTGAAGAAATCCAAGCGGCAGTTGAGGGGGCGATTTCTGTACCTCAAGCGATTAAGCTTCGCCAATGCCTCAACCATATTAACGAGATTGAGAAGCATCGAGAAGAGATCAATCTAGAGATTCAAGCTCTTGCAGAACCCTTCTCCCCTGTTTTGGAACTACTTCGTACCATACCGGGCTTAGACACTCAGCCAATAACAGCGATTGCGATTCTTTCAGAAATAGGACCGGATATGTCCGTGTTTCCAACTTCGAAACACTTTATTTCTTGGGCTGGATGCTGTCCAAGAAACGATCGCAGTGCCCGACGAACAAAATCAACACGTATCTCTCGTGCAGGGCAGTCGTTGAAACCGCTACTTGTACAGATTGCCAATGCTCTTCTCAGATCCAAAGAACATCCAGAATTTAAAAATCGCTATCGTAGAATCAAAGCGAATCGTGGACACAAGAAAGCTATCATTGCTATTTGTAAGATGCTCCTGACCGCTATCTGGAATGTCTTATCAAAGGTGGAACCCTATTCTGCTAAAGGATATCTGGAGCCAAAACCTGCGAAAGAAGAGAAAGTTCTGACGCAATCCCAAGCTCTGGACCTTTTAAGAAAACGCGGATATACCATTATAGATAGTGCTTAAACCAAAGTTACGTTGATTCTTCCTAAATAGACTCGTTGTCTTCCATTTCAAAAATTTTGAAAACGGTAGGCTTATGAATCGGCTACACTAGACTAGACAGAAAAAATAAGGTGTGTAGAATAATAAAAAACACACTGGAGGATTTTTCATGTCAAGACGTCAACGAAGAACCTATTCAAAAGAATTCAAACAACAAATCGTCGATCTCTATCTCGCTGGTAAGCCTCGCGCAGAAATTATTCGAGAGTATGAGCTTACGCCTTCTTCTTTCGATAAATGGATGAAGCAAGCACAATCAACGGGCTCATTCAAAGAAAGAGACAACTTAACACCAGAACAAGCAGAATTGATCGCACTAAGAAAGAAAAATAAGCAACTCGAAATGGAGAATGATATTTTAAAGCAAGCGGCGCTGATATTCGGACGAAAAGACAAGTAATTGATGCCAACAAGCATAAATATTCCATATCAGCGATGTGCAAAATTCTAAATATTTCTCGTCAAACCTACTATTATCAAGCGAAACCGATCGAAAATGAGTCCGACTTAGAAGAGATCGTTCAGGAAGA
>NZ_JBDGBK010000135.1:0-5983 GCF_040910045.1 Enterococcus sp. RTP21361st1_A6_RTP21361_211029
GTATAGCGCAAAGCAAGTCGAATCTGTCTTCAAAGGAGTTCCTGGCGAGATCGAAGTCCAAGTTGGCTCTCTAGGGAAACAGCAAGCTTTTATTGCCCGTAAAGATGGGGCAGAAAAAATCGAGACCTACATTTTCAATTAAGTATGATAATTTTCAAAATGTATTTCATGATTTGCTGGAAAAGTGATACAATACATTGGAAAAACGTAAACGTATTTTTATGGATGCGAGAAAGAGGAGGATTTTATGGCGATAAGCGAAGAACAAGTCAAACACGTTGCCAAGCTAGCAAAATTATCATTCTCAGATGATGAATTACATGAGTTTACCTCTCAGCTAGGAAAAATTATTGATATGGTAGAAACCTTAGAGGAAGTAGACACAGAAGGTGTGCCATTTACATCAAACGTTGCTGAAACAATCAATGTGATGCGTGAAGATATCGCAGCAGAAGGCTGGAACCGACAAGAATTGATGCGTAATGTGCCGGAATCAGAAGATGGTTTCATTAAAGTACCAGCAATTATTGATAATGGGGAGGCCGGTGCGTAATGACAGAATTAGTAAGTAAAAGTTTGGAAGAGCTCCATGGCATGCTTGTTTCCAAAGAAATTTCAGCTGTCGATTTGACAGCAGAGACATTCGAGCAAATCAAAGCGACTGAACCAAAAGTGGATTCTTTTATTACATTGAACGAGTCAAACGCGATGGCATTAGCCAAAGCAATTGATGAGAAGGGTATTTCTGAAAGCAATGTTTTGGCAGGGATTCCGATTGGGATCAAAGACAATATCGTGACCAAAGACCTACTGACTACAGCTGCATCTAAGATCTTGGCTAACTTTGAACCAATATATGATGCAACTGTGATGGAAAAAGTCTACCAAGCAGACATGATACCAGTCGGTAAATTGAACATGGATGAATTTGCCATGGGAGCAAGTACGGAAACTTCCTACTTCAAAAAAACAAAGAATGCGTGGGATCATACCAAAGTTCCTGGCGGTTCTTCTGGTGGTTCTGCAGCTGCAGTAGCTGCTGGGCAAGTACCAGTCTCATTAGGGAGTGACACAGGTGGTTCGATCCGGCAGCCTGCTTCTTTCAATGGAATCGTAGGAATGAAACCAACATATGGTCGTGTTTCACGTTTTGGTCTGATTGCGTTTGCTTCTTCATTGGATCAAATCGGACCAATGACTCGTTCAGTAAAAGATAATGCACTGGCATTGTCTGCCATTAGTGGATTTGACGCCAAAGACAGCACTTCTGCTGGAGTAGCAGTACCAGATTTTGCTGCAGGGTTAACTGGCGATATCAAAGGTATGAAAGTTGCGCTGCCAAAAGAATATATGGGTGAGGGGATTCAACCTGGTGTCCGTGAAGCTGTGTTGAAAGCGGCAGAAACATTCCGAGCATTAGGAGCAACAGTCGAAGAAGTCAGCTTGCCTCATTCTAAATATGGCGTTTCCGTTTATTATATTATTGCCTCTTCTGAAGCAAGCTCTAACTTGCAACGTTTTGACGGAATCCGTTATGGCTACCGTTCAGAAAACGTAAAAAATCTAGACGATGTGTATGTCAATTCTCGTAGTGAAGGATTCGGAGAAGAAGTAAAACGCCGGATCATGTTAGGGACATTCTCATTAAGTGCTGGATATTATGATGCTTACTTCAAAAAGGCTGGACAAGTCCGTACATTGATCAAACAAGATTTTGACAAAGTATTTGCTGATTACGATTTGATTATTGGTCCTGCATCTCCAACCGTTGCTTTTGGTCTAGGTGAAAATATCAATGATCCAATCACAATGTACATGAATGATATCTTAACGATTCCAGTCAATTTGGCTGGATTGCCAGGTATGTCTGTACCAGCAGGATTTTCTGAAGGATTACCAGTCGGTTTGCAAATCATTGGTAAACATTTTGATGAAGCAACGATGTATCAAGCGGCTTATGCGTTTGAACAAGCAACTGATTTTCATACGAAAAAACCAGTGATTTTAGGAGGGAATAACGCATGAACTTCGAAACAGTCATTGGGCTTGAAGTCCACGTAGAATTAAAAACAAACTCAAAAATCTTTTCACCGGCGCCAGCACATTTTGGTGCCGAGCCAAATAGCAATACGAATGTGATTGACTGGGGTTATCCAGGGGTATTACCGGTGATGAATAAAGCCGCGTTAGAATTTGGGATGAAAGCAGCACTAGCGTTAAACTGTGAAATTTCCAAAGATACTCATTTCGACCGCAAAAACTATTTCTATCCGGATAATCCGAAAGCCTATCAAATTTCTCAATTTGACCAACCAATCGGTCATGATGGTTGGATCGAGATCGAAGTAGCAGGCAAAAAGAAAAAAATCCGTATTGAGCGGGTTCATCTTGAAGAAGATGCAGGGAAAAATATGCATGGCATCGGCGGCTATTCCTATGTGGATTTAAATCGTCAGGGCACGCCGTTGATCGAGATCGTTTCTGAAGCAGATATGCGCTCGCCAGAAGAAGCCTATGCTTATTTGGAAGCTTTGCGCTCTATCATCCAATTTACAGAAGTATCTGATGTGAAGATGGAAGAAGGATCCATGCGTTGTGATGCCAATATCTCTTTACGTCCTTATGGTCAAGAAGCTTTTGGTACCAAAACCGAATTGAAAAACCTAAACTCTATGTCCTTTGTCAAAAAAGGCTTGGCTTTCGAAGAAAAACGCCAAGCAAAAGTATTGCTTTCTGGCGGTGAGATCCAACAAGAAACACGTCGTTTTGATGAAACCACTAATAAGACAATCTTGATGCGGGTCAAAGAAGGATCATCTGATTACCGTTATTTCCCAGAACCAGATATTCCTAAATTTGTTATTGATGACGAATGGATCGAACGAGTACGGCAAACATTGCCAGAACTTCCACAAAAACGCCGCCAACGGTACATCAACGAACTTGGATTGCCAGAATACGACGCAATGGTCTTGACACTGACCAAAGAAATGTCCGACTTCTTTGAAGCAACCATCGATGCTGGGGCGGAACCAAAACAAGCATCAAACTGGTTGATGGGTGAAGTTTCGGCCTACTTGAACAGTGAAAAATTGGAATTAGAAGAAACCAAATTAACGCCGGATAATCTTGCAGGAATGATCCAACTGATTGCTGATGGAACGATCAGTTCTAAGATTGCGAAAAAAGTCTTTAAAGAATTGATCACCAATGGCGGCGATGCCAAAGAAGTTGTCAAGGCGAAAGGATTGATCCAACTATCCGATCCAGCACAACTTCTGCCAATGATCAATGAAGTCTTGGATAAGAATCAACAATCTGTTGATGACTTCAAGAACGGAAAAGACCGGGCAGTTGGGTTCTTAGTTGGTCAAATCATGAAAGCAACTAAAGGACAAGCGAACCCTGGCGTTGTGAACAAATTACTTCAAGAAGAATTAGCAAAACGATAAGAGGCGGAATATGAAAAGAGCCAGAGTCATTTATAATCCAACATCAGGAAAAGAACTGATTCGTAAACATCTTGCCGATATATTAGAAGTCTTAGAGAAAGCCGGTTATGAAGCCAGTGCTTTTGCGACGACTGCTCTCCCATTCTCTGCTCGCGATGAAGCGAGTAGGGCAGGGAGAGCCGGATTTGATCTGGTTGTTGCAGCCGGAGGCGACGGAACCATTAATGAGGTAGTTAATGGTATCGCTCCGCTAAAAAAGCGCCCCAAAATGGCGATCATCCCAGGCGGAACAACCAATGATTATGCTCGTGCATTGAAGATTCCTAGAAACGATGTGAAGGCTGCTGCAGAAGTCATTCTCAAGGAACAAACGATCAAAATGGATATTGGAAAAACTGATCGGGATTATTTTATCAATATCGCTGCAGGTGGACACCTGACTGAGTTGACCTATGATGTTCCTTCAGAGTTGAAGAGTGTGTTCGGTTATTTGGCATATCTTGCAAAAGGCGCAGAATTGTTGCCGCGAGTCAAACCAATCAAGATGCACTTTAAATATGACGATGGAGAATATATTGGCGGCGCTTCGATGTTCTTCCTAGGATTGACGAATTCAGTGGGAGGTTTTGAACAAATCGCCCCGGATGCGAAACTTGACGATGGGAAATTTTCGCTGATCATAGTGAAAACGGCAAATATTTTTGAGATCGTTCATCTGATTGCATTGATGATGAACGGTGGCAAACATATCAATGACCGACGCTTGATCTATACAAAAACGTCTCGTTTAGAAGTCGATGCGCCAGATGCAAAAGATTGTTTGATGATCAATTTAGATGGTGAATACGGCGGCGATGCCCCGATGATCTTTACCAACTTGCATAATCATATTGAATTTTTTGCTAACCTAGATCAAATTCCAGATGACGCAGTTGTTGGAGAATCTTACGAAGAACTTAGTCAGGGATTCATCAAAGAAGTCGAACGGTTATCAGATGAGGACATCAACGGTGATGGCTTTATCGGTGAAAAGCAGAAACAGTAGTAATCAAAAGAACATGAAGCGGTGCGCTTCCTGTTCTTTTTTTGAAAGGAAGAAAGAACATGTGGACAATTCCACTTCTTTTTTTTCAATAAAGGCTGCTGGATCAATCTTTTGTCTTTTTCCTTATTAAGTGAATCGCTTTGAATGTTTCACAATTGGTTCGTGTTTCACGATTTACAAAGCAAAGCGGAACCAATGAAACAGAAAAAAACGAATGAAAATACTTCTTTTTTTTATATCAGTCGATAATTCGCTTTTTTTGTTAGCAAAAAAAAATTTATGTTCGTTATTTACGGTTGAATTTATGGCATCCTACTGTGCCAAATCGGTATAGAATATGCTATAATAATGAAACTAAGAAATGGGGGGGGACCAGAATGGCGCAGATTGATTCAGAAATGGCATTGAATCTGCTTTTAGAGGATGCCGAACGAATCAAACGATTGATTCGCAATCAAGAAAATAGTTTGTGTATTGCTCAGTGTAAAGCATTCGAGGAAGTCGTTGACACACAAATGTATGGCTTATCACGACAAGTCGCTTTCGCAACACGCTTGGGTATTGTAGACAATGCTGCTGGCCAACAATTGATGGCAGATCTGGAAAAAGACCTAAATCAATTGTATAGCGAAGTATATGAAGAACAAAAATCTACTGAAATCGGCAAGGAGGCATAATCTTGCCAGAAAAAGTTAAAAAAAGACACCTTTTAGACTATAGCATTTTAATACCTTACCTTATTTTATGCGTAACTGGTTTGATGATGGTTTACAGTTCGACCTCATATGTCGCTATGACAGCAAAGCCACCGACTACTTCAGCAGCTTATGTGATCAATCAAGCCGTTTTTTGGGTGGTAAGTTTGATTATGATCACGATCATGTACAAGATGAAAACTGATGTCTTTCGCAATAAGAAGTTTGTCCAAATTGCCATGATCGTTATTTTCTTTCTTTTGATCGCCGCCTTTTTCTTCCAAAAAAGGAATGGTGCATGGGGCTGGCTCTCGATTGCAGGATTCTCTGTTCAGCCAGCGGAGTACTTAAAGTTTATTATCATTTGGTTCTTGTCGGTCACATTCTCTTATCGCCAAGAGGGCATCCAGCAAGACTTCTGGGGTTCTGTGAGAAGACCAATGGCGATCGTATTGGCTTATACGGTGATTTTGGCCTTCTATCCCGATTTCGGGAACGCTGTTATTATTTTCATGCTGGCTTTTGTGGTTTTGCTGGCTAGCGGATTAAACTATGTGTATACCCTGATATTAGGTGGGGCCACAGTTCTCTTTAGTTTTTTGGCGATTACTTTTGTCAATTTGACAGGTGGGAAATTTCTGCCTGAATATATCTACAATCGATTTGCCGCTTTCACCAATCCTTTTGCCGATGAATTTGATACAGGACATCAAATGGTCAATGGATATTATGCCATGTTCAATGGCGGATTATTTGGTCGCGGATTAGGAAATAGTATTCAAAAACGAGGC
>NZ_JBDGBK010000136.1:0-5268 GCF_040910045.1 Enterococcus sp. RTP21361st1_A6_RTP21361_211029
CTTTTGGTTCCTCCGGATTCATGATTTCTTTTAATCGATTGACAATCACATGCATTTCAGTTTCTGTGACTGCCCGAATATCAAATTCAATAATGCCGTGATTTGCTTGATATTCTCTCGTGTAGATGGCTGGTTCTTCTACTTTTAATTTCTGGATCACTTCCATCGCCGATGGCCCATTTTGGACCCGAACCCGGGCGCGATAAATGTCTCGCCCTGCACCATCTTGGACGATATCCGCAGACAAGCCAATAATTTGATTGAGCGCTGAGATGAAGGGTTCCAAACGATGCTTCATGGAAGCGCCAGACTCGCTTCCTTCAGCCAGATACTCTTCTACTGCTTGTGTAAGCCCCATCATATTTTCTTTACCGATCTTCATGGAACGCCCGATGCCTTTGGATTGCAGTCTCACCCATTCTATTAGTTCTTTACGACCGATCACTAAACCAGCACTTGGCCCAGACAAAGCCTTGGCTCCGGAGTAGATCACTAAATCGGCACCCTCCTGGATGTACCTGAAAAGATCCTCTTCCGCTGCCGCATCCACGATCAAAGGGATGCCCGACTGTTTTGCGACTTGAGCAGCTTCCTTTACTGAAAGCATACTTTTTTGTACTGTATGATGACTTTTGATATAGAGAATCGCAGCTGTCTGGGGACTGATCATCTGAGCAATATGGTCAACAGAGCACATATTGGCATAGCCTGCCTCAACAACTTGGCCTCCACCTTGTTGAACCATCACTTCAACAGGTGTGCCATAATCCACATTGTGTCCCTTCGGCAAGATGATCTCTCGACGCTGAATCTTTTCTGAATAAGGATGGTAAAGATGGAATGATGAGCCTTGTCCAATGACTGCTGCCACAGATTGAGCAATTCCAGCAGAAGCTGAAGAGACGATTTAAGCATCTTCAACTTGAAGTAGTTTGGCCAAATAGGCCCCTGTTTTGACTGCTAACTCGCTCATCTCAAAAAAGTGTTCCCCACCAAAGCGTTGGGCTGTTAAGACACCTTCGCTCACTTTAGAAACACCGAGAATCGTCATTTTACCAGAAGCATTGATGACTTGCTTCAAGCCAAGTTTAGTCAGGTTCAATGTCATATACTTGTCCTCCAATTATAGTCTTTAGCGGAATGATCTGTCGATCAATACTTCGCTTGTTCCCATTTAAATCAATCAGTACTTTGGCTGCTTCTTTGAATTCAAAGATCGTGAAATCAGCATCCATTTCTTCTTCGATCGCACCTTTTCCTTTTAGTTGAAACTGACGAGCTGGTGCCAATGTTACTTTCTCGATGATTTCTTGCCAACTATAACCGACAACGGCTAATTTCTCCATAGTAGTAGCCAAATCATATACCGGACCCTTCATACGGTTACGTATATAAATATCGGTGCTGATAGAAGCAGCTTTCAAATTGGCGGCATAGGCTTTTTCTGCCACCGAAAAATTGAAACTATCTGTACCATGACCAATATCAAAAGCAACACCTTTGCCATAAGCATCAAAAACAAACGATTTGATGGTATTTGACTGACGATCTAAAATACCATTTTCCTTGCCATTGAAACAGTGGGTCAGAACGTCACCTTTCTCTAAACAAGACAAAATGTCAGCTAAATCTGGTGGTGCTGAACCAATATGAACCATCAATGGTAGGCCTGGGTGTTCTTTTTGGATATTTTTGGCTAATTTCAATGGAGTGATGCCATTTTCACCAATCACCGTCCTGCTCATTCTCGCTTTTAACCCCACGATGAAGTCAGGAAATTCATTTAGGGCCTTTGTGATCAGATCCCCCTTGATCTTAGAAAGATCGGCTAATTCATCTTGTTCGACGATGCCCCATTTTGAAATATTGATAAGCGCAAAGACATTCGTTTTGGCTGCTTGTGCAAATTCGTAGAAACGATGGCTATTTTCGGCGCCAGTAGTCCCCGCATCGATTACTGTCGTTACACCTTTTGCCACACCGATCTGATCGGGATAATCATAGTACAAGCTCATTTCTTCAAAACAATGGACATGATCATCAATCCAGCCTGCCGAAAGATACTGATTCGGAAGAAGTGTCCACTCCTTTTGTGCGGATTCTTCGATCGTTTTTGCGATCTGGCAAATTTTCCCTTGCTGGATACCGATATCGAAAATCTCTTCATTGAGTGTACGTGCCTGGCGGATAATCATATCCAACATGTTAATCATTCCTCTCGGTAAATTTAAATTTGGTCCACGGATGAATATACGACAACAACAGCCGTTCTTCTTCGACAATTGATCCAACTTTATTTTTTCGCGGATCGCAATGAGGGGTCAACACCACCTGTAATTCGTTTTTGTACTTGCCAAAATCATCGTTGCCGATCACAATATCTCCAGGTTGGAATTCCTCCAGATTATCGTGGGCTGGGTTATCAAATTGCTTGTATTTTTTTCGGACTTCTGTTGATCGAATCATCCGATCAGTAATGTCCCCTCGACGGTAATGCTGCTCTTTCAGAACGATCTTTCGTTCGCATGAAGTGCTCTCCGGTGTAAAAGTCACCGAAAATTCTGTTTGGTAACGATTGATTGCGCCAAGTGCTGCAAGTTCTGCTTCTGAGGCATAGGCATTCCCAATGATTACATCATCGATCAATCCTGTTGCAAAAAGATGTTTTGCTGCGATCTCTACAAGTAAATGCCGATGCATTTCTAATGTCGGTAATCCGTCATTGATATCCCATGGACCGATCGTTCCAGACTGTGAAGTGATAAAAGCGGCAGTTCGAATTCCTTTGGCTTTAAAACGCTGGCTGCATTTTTCGAAGAACTCATACGGTAATGCGGTGCCTTCCTGAGGATAAAAATTGTGACAGCCATATAAGAAAGGCAAGTTTGCTTGATACGTCAAAATATTGTCTAAATAAGCGACGTCGTTGCTCATATTTAGCTCGATCGCCAATCCAAACGGATTATAAGTCAGCATTGCTTCTTTGCTGCCGTCAAAACCTAAATCCAAGCGGATGCCATCCGCACCCAATTCGTGGAAAAACGTCAAATCATCATAAGAAATTTCCAGCTCTTCAAAAATTGCCGGTGCAACATCCAAAATCGTTTCGTAGCCAAGTGATTTGGCAAATCTTAATAATTCTGTGAATTTCTTGCGAACAATTTCTTTCCCTTCTGTCACTTCTAACATGCTCATAAAAATTCGACTAAATCCATAGCGTTGAGCCAATTCTAAATAAGCTTTGTCTTCGTCATTACTGCTGTGGTCTGGATAAATAGAGATTCCTAGTTGTCTTTTCATTTTGTCCACTCCTTCTGCGCACCAATTTGAGAAAATTTTGTGATCAGCAACGTACTGCAACCAACAGTCAGTGTTGTCAAGATCACCGGGGCAATTGTTGTCCTGCCAAATAGCATAACGGCAATGACTAATACTAATAAGGATTCGGCTATCAGTGTGCGGAAGCGAATCTGCTGGATAAATGCTCAATGTCTGGTTAGCCAAATTTGTAATCCGATAAATAATAAACATGCATACATCAGCATCATTTTATGCACTTAGTCTCCTTTCGATCATCAAACGCGGATCCTCGCGCATGCACCACTGTTTAAGCAACAAATGAACCCTAATTGCTTCACTCAAAAGAACCATCTAGAAAGCACTCTGGGATTGAGGTGTTTACTGGGATGACCCCGTAGAATTGTTTCTGTTCACCTAGAAGAACTCGGTATTTCCCAGAGAGCTCATTTGGTTGTCATTTATGGATCGTTCTTTGCTCCTATCCCATCGTCTCGTTTGACTTCTTGATAAAGAGACCCTTCATTCTTGAGTCGCTTGTCCTTCTTCACGTTCTAATTGCTGTTTTTCAAAGACTTTAAAGAATGGGTAATAGATCGCCAATGTAATCAAAAAGTTCACCACAACTAAGATTCCAGCGGCAACACTCCAATTTGTACTCATCCAAGCAGCAATGGGTGCTGGAATGGCAAATCCTAGACGGGCAGCCATCATTGGAACGATCCCTGTCGTCGTAGCAAAGTACGAAATTGTCGTTGTAATCAAAGGTGCTACAAGAAACGGAATCCCAAGAATCGGATTCATCACAATCGGAGCCCCAAAGATGACCGGTTCATTGATATTGAAAATACCTGGCAAAATCGAAAGACGTCCTAATTGTTTCAAATAGTTTGATTTTGAGAATAAAAACAAGACAACCAGCGCAAGCGTCGTTCCTGCCCCACCAATCCAAACAAACCATTGCAGAAATTGTTCTGTAAAGATGTTTGGTAATTCATGCGCATTGCCGGTTGATTGAAAAACTTCCATATTTTCTGCAATCGAGATATCCCAGAAAGGACGGATCACCGGACCCATGATTGCTGGTCCATGAATTCCAAGAACCCAGAAGAAACAAATCAAGAAAACTGTCAATAAGCCGCCAAACAAACTGTTTCCTGCTAAAACATCTTTCAGCGGCATCAAAAGGTTACTTAAGAAGCCATTGATATCAAAACCGATGATATGACGAATGACCCAAAACAAAACAAGAATCGCTCCCCCGGGAATCAATGCCATGAAGGAATTGGTCACTTCAGGGGGTACACCATCAGGCATTTTGATCGTGATATTTTTGACAATAAAGAAGCGATAGATTTCCACTGACAAAATAGCTGTGACAATTGCACCAAATAGTGATCCAGAACCAAGGTTAGCAACATTGATGAAACGTCCAGCATCGATCACACCTTCTACCGATTCAAGAACCCGAATTGGTGGTGCTGCCGTGATCAAAAAGGACATTGTTGCCAAAATACCTGCTGTCAATGAGTCTAGTTTGTAACTTTTTGCCAATGAAGATGCGATACCAAAGGTCGCATAAAGTGCAAGCAGACCAACAGTATAGCGAAACGGAATGTCTAGAACTTCACGATATGGTTCAATAAATGCTGCAACTGACTCAATAGGAAAATTCAATAATATCGTGAAAAAGGAACCGACGATCGTCAATGGTAATGTGGCAATGATTCCTTTACGTATGGCCACCATATGTCGCTGCATACCTACCTTATTTGCCACTGGCATTAACTTTTGTTCAATAAACCCTACAAATCCATTCATTTTAGCGCTCCTAATTATAACATTATAATCTTTACAAGGACAATATAACACAGTTAAAAAGGTGTGTAAACGTTTTTTATATGAAAATAAACCAAAAAATGGCAAAAAAAGTCTCTCTTCGTTTATAATAAGGGTGAAGAAATTTTTTTT
>NZ_JBDGBK010000137.1:0-5258 GCF_040910045.1 Enterococcus sp. RTP21361st1_A6_RTP21361_211029
TCAAAAGGATATTTTGCCATACAAATAACGACCCCCAAAAGTTAGATTTTTTGGTCTAACTTTTGGGGGTCGCTTCATATACGCGACCTTTTTTTTATTACTGAGAGGTGAGGCTATTCTATAATGATCAAACAGATACTGTGCAAGGCCAAAAATCATAACAAAATGGTGATCAATGCAGCAACTGCTAATCCTAAAAACCACCCACCGATAACATCTGTCAAAAAATGGATCCCTAGATAAACGCGACTGAACCCAATCATAAAACTGAGCAGGACCGCAAGAATGCTCATGGGCAGAACAGCAGGTGGCAAAAGAAAAGCCATATTCATCGCTGCAGTTCCATAAAGTGCGGCAGAAGTAGCAGCATGGGCACTAGGGAAGCTGTGGTCTTTTTCTTCGACTAACCGATGATCGTTTGGTCGTTCTCTGCGGACGATCCGTTTAATCAGATAAGCGAATGCAGAGACAAGTAAGACACTCGCTGCTGCTTTCGGCGCTAGGATAGTTTGTGTAGCTGGAAAAACATAAAGCAATAACAATAAGATGATCGTGGGCAATGCTTTACCGAAATTTGTAAAAAAGAGCATCATCCGTGTTAAAGCAGGTGTTCGGCTCTTGATAACAAATAAAGCCAGTGCCTCCTCTTGTTGTTGCAGCGTACCACGTTGAACCAAATATAAAAAAAGTATGAAACCAATCAATGAACAAACGAATACAATCATGTGGCACCTCCTTATAATATAAGTGTATCATGAACGAATATCATTCTGAAAGACTTTAAGACCATACTAAGTTTTTTTAGAATATGGTATAATGGTCAAGTTGAAAAAGAAGCGGAGGGATACTATGGATGGAATTTTGCCATTATGGAAAGACCGTGGTCAAACCAGTCACGACTGTGTCTTTAAACTACGAAAAATTTTACATACAAAAAAGGTCGGACACAGTGGAACCCTGGATCCTGATGTAGACGGTGTATTGCCGATCTGCATTGGCAAAGGAACCAAAGTCGTGGAATACTTGGTGGATTCCGGAAAGATATATACAGGAGAAATCACGCTAGGTTTTTCCACAACGACCGAAGACCGTTCGGGTGAAGTTGTTGAAAGGACGCCTTTAGCAAAACCTTTTACTACAGCAGAAGTCGATCGTGCAATGGCAAGTTTGACTGGTGAAATTACCCAAATTCCGCCAATGTATTCCGCAGTTAAAGTCAATGGGAAACGTTTGTATGAATATGCCCGGGCAAATGAAGAAGTGCAGCGTCCAAAACGGCAAGCTTTGATTCATTCATTTAAGCGGATCAGCGATCTAATCTTTGATGAGACAAGTGGCACCCAATCGTGGCGGTTTCAAGTAAGCTGTGGGAAAGGAACGTATGTCCGTACGTTAGCCGTCGATACGGGTGCTGCTTTGGGAGTAGCCTCTCATATGTCTGACTTGACACGGTTAGCAAGCGGCGGCTTTACCAAAGATCAATCTGTTACGCTTGCAGAAGTTCGTGAAGCATTGGAATCAGGGCGAATCAATGAGTTGCTGCAGCCCATTGAATATGGGGTAAGCGGGTTTCCCAAAATTGCAATTGATGAGAAGTTGTGGCAGAATGTCAAGAATGGCATGCCCTTGCCATATCATAGTTTTGGTCTTCAAGAACCTCCTGCAACACCTGTGGCATTGTTTTATCAAGATAAAGTCGTTAGTATCTATATGCCGCATCAAAGGAAACAGGGGCTATTAAAACCTGCGAAAGTTATTCGTACAGAAATAGGAGAGTAAGAATGGAAATTATCGAGCTACGTCATCCATATAATAAAGATGTCATTCCATCAGAACCTGTCGTTTTGGTTCTAGGCTTTTTTGACGGTGTGCATCTAGGTCATCAAAAAGTTATTGAAACAGGAAAAGCAGCAGCAAAAGAAAAAGGATTGAAGCTGGCATTGATGACATTCAATCAGCATCCATCTATTGTCTTTCAAAAAGTGGATCCTGAGGCAATGCAATATCTAACCAGCTTATCACAAAAAGAAGCCCATATGGCTGATTTAGGAGTCGACTATCTTTACGAAGTGGATTTCACTTCAGCTTTTGCAAATTTAGCGCCGCAAGTCTTTGTCGATCAATACATGGTAGGTTTACATGCGGAAGTGGTCGTGGCTGGATTCGATTATACCTATGGAAAGAAAGAGACAGCAAACATGGCACTTTTACCTTCTTATGCCCAAGGCCGTTTTGAAGTGATTACCGTTCCCAAGGAAACTTTGGCAGGGGAGAAAGTCAGCTCAACAAGAATCCGCGCCGCTTTGCAGAACGGAGAAATGGCAGAAGCCAATCGACTGTTAGGTTATCCTTATGAGTTTGAAGGAACTGTCGTACATGGCGATGCCAGGGGACGCGAACTTGGCTTTCCGACAGCGAATATTAAAGTCAAAAGTACAGTGCGCCTGCCAAAAGAAGGTGTCTATGTTACCGAGCTTAAAGTAGGTGATCGCTGGTATCCGTCTATGGGATCGATTGGTCATAATGATACCTTTGGTCAAGGCCGACAATTAACAGTGGAGATCTATATTTTAGATTTCCATCAAGATATCTATGGAGAGACTGTTGCGATTCGCTGGCACCACTTTTTGAGAGATCAAGTTGCTTTTAGTGGCGCAGAAGCCTTGATTGAACAACTGCAACAAGACGAGATTGATACTAGGAAATACTTCGATAAATAAGAGCTACCTTTAGTACTCGTAAAAAATCTTAAGAGGATCGGAAAGTGTCAATCAAACTGATCTAATTAAGATTTTTTGTTATTTTAAATAATAGTTAAAATAGTTTTATGACGAATGTTATCGTTTTTATTGTAGTCTAGACAAAATATAAGTTGGTTTTTTTCTATTACTGTTCACTTTGTTTAGCGGGAAGAGTGGTGTAAGGGAATATCTTGCGTGAATAAAATTATTTTTCTAATCATTAATAGTTAAAAGTCTGAAAAATTCCAAAATTCTGTTTTATCTTTTTTCTAAAAAATTTGTTTAGGTGCTAATTTCCAGTAAAGGAACGGAACGCAATAGGAGTTATTTTAATCTAAATAATGGTTTTTATCTCGTTATTTATATATCGCTTAACCCATTGTTAAAAAACGATGAAAATTGTTATTATTTTCTCTTGACCAAAATAATTTTGGGGTTTATTCTAAAATGAGGTGATGACTGAAACGAAATGAATGGTCAAAAAAAATGATATTCTATTCCATTTCTGGTCAATGTTAATGACAGTTATCGAGAAGTTCGTTAGAAGTGAAAAAGCGTTGTGGACAGCTCATTCGACTTACAAATAAACTTTGCTCGATACATGGAAATCATGATCATTCGAGAATTCGGTTCGATCACTGAAATCATATGTTTAAAGGAGAAAGTAATGAACGAGAAACAATTGCGCTGGTATAATATTGCGCTAATGGCGTTTGTCTCTGTTTGGGGACTCGGAAATGTAGTGAACAACTATGCACAACAGGGATTGACTGTTGTTGTATCTTGGATCTTGATCATGGCATTATACTTTGTTCCCTACGCATTGAGTGTAGGACAACTAGGATCAACGTTCAAGGAATCAAGCGGTGGTGTATCCTCTTGGATCAAAGAAACTTCAACCAAACGATTGGCCTTTTTCGCTGCTTGGACTTACTGGGTCGTTCACGTCCCATATCTCGCACAAAAACCACAAGGGATCCTGGTATCATTGAGTTGGTTATTTAAAGGAAACGGCTCTTTCGTATCGACTGTCGGATCAATGGAAGTCTCATTAATTTGTTTAGCTATTTTTCTTTTCTTTTTATGGATCGCATCTAAAGGATTGACTACATTGAAGATGATCGGTAATATTGCCGGAACAGCGATGTTTGTCATGTCGATCTTATTTATTATTTTAGCAGTAACAGCACCAGCGATGACTGGAGCTCAAGTAGCAACACCAAATATGACAACTGTTTCAACTTATATTCCTAAATTCGATTTTACTTACTTAACGACGATTTCGATGCTGGTGTTTGCGGTAGGTGGCTGTGAAAAAATTTCGCCTTACGTTAATAACACGAAAAACCCTGCCAAAGAATTTCCTAAAGGAATGATCTTTTTAGCCGGAATGGTCGCTTTATGTGCGTTACTAGGATCAATCGCAATGGGGATGCTGTTCGATGCAAACAATATTCCTAAAGATTTGATGGTAAATGGCGCTTATGAAGCATTCCAACGTCTTGGCAATTTCTATGGGATTGGCAATACATTTGTGATTCTTTATTCGATCGCCAATGCATTAGCGCAAATTTCAGCATTAGCATTTTCTATTGATGCGCCGTTGAAAATTTTGCTTTCTGATGCAGATCCAGAATTTGTACCAAATGGTTTGGCAAAATTGAACAAAAAAGGTACACCGATCAATGGATATATCATGACAGGGATCTTAGTCAGCATCTTGATCATCATTCCTGCGTTAGGTATCGGAAATATGACTGAATTGTATCGCTGGTTGTTGAACTTGAATTCGGTTGTGATGCCATTACGTTACTTATGGGTATTTGTAGCCTTCATGCTGATCAATAAACAAGCCCATCGATTCTCATCAGATTATAAGTTTGTTAAAAATACAAAACTAGGCTTTGGTATTGGTTTGTGGTGTTTCTTATTTACAGCATTTGCTTGTATCTTAGGGATGGTACCAAAATTAGATTATGCTGCTGATCCAAAAGCTTGGTTGTTCCAATTGTCATTGAATATCATCACACCGATCATCTTTATCTTGATTGGACTGATTTTACCAATGATCGCAAAACGTGTGAATAAATAGAAGATGCATCACCTAAAAGTCTTCAAGATATTTTACTGTCTTGAAGACTTTTTCTTGTCTATTACTTGTTTGGTACATCAGTGTTCTCCTAGCTTATTTCGCTAGAATTTACAACAAATTCTAATGGTTTCCCAATGAGTAAAGGGCAAAATTCCGCTATACTAAAAAAGATGGGAAATGATAATTTATGCAGTCAATGTATAAGGTGAAAGGGAGAAAATTGGTGAAAAAGAAAAAAGATTTAACAAAAATGAAAACGCCACACACGTATGTGATCATTTTTGGCGTAGTGCTGGTAGCATGGGTATTGACATTTCTGATTCCTGCCGGAAAATTCAGTACGGAAGAGATTGAATATGTTGATGCAAATGGTGAAGTGAGCACGCGAACGGTTTTGAAACAAGATTCATTCCGTTATGCGTATC
>NZ_JBDGBK010000138.1:0-5232 GCF_040910045.1 Enterococcus sp. RTP21361st1_A6_RTP21361_211029
TGTGAATGTGTTGTGGTAACTCTATTCTACAGAAGGGACTTCCTTTTTTCTATTTACACAAAATATTTTACACTCTCTCTGGCAAAGCAATTTGGTAGGTGGTATAGACAGATTAATAAAAATAGAAAGACAATTTGTTTGTTAGGTATACGAGCAGATGAATCTTTACAAAGATATAGTGGATTTATAAATAAGAAATATAGGTATAAAAATAAATGCTGGATCACTCAAAATTTTAAAGGAGTATGGTCAGGTTCTCCGTTATATGATTGGACAGTTGATGATGTTTGGCATGCATATTATAAATTTAGCTATACATACAATAATCTATATAATCTATTTTATAAAGCAGGATTAAGTGCATCTCAAATGCGTGTCGCTTCTCCATTTCAAGATTACGCCAAGGAGTCTTTAAATTTATACAGGGTAATAGACCCTAGAGTATGGGTAAAGCTTGTTGGAAGAGTTCAAGGGGTAAATTTTGCTAGTATTTATGGAAAGTCTAAGGCGATGGGATATCGAATAATAAGTTTGCCTGAGGGGCATACATGGAAATCATATACACAATTTTTATTATCTACTTTACCAAATGTCTTACGAAATAACTATATAAAAAAATTTAATAAATCTATAAATTTTTGGCATCATGTAGGGGGAGGATTAGAAGAAGAAACAATTGAAGAATTGCTGAAAAATGGTTATCGTATAAAAAGAAATGGTATATCAAACTATACTATATTTAAAAATTCTAGAATTATTTTTTTGCAAAATATTCCGGATGATACTGATGATATAAAAAGTACAAAGGATATACCTAGCTGGAAGAGAATGTGCTTTTGTATGTTAAAAAATGATCATATTTGTCGTTTTATGGGGTTCGGTTTAACCCGTATCCAACAAAGAAAGTTAGACTTTCTTAAAAGTAAATACAAAAGTATTGATGATATATAATAATATTAAGTATCTTTAATTTATTATAGAAATGATAGTTAGTTACAGGAAGTGAATGTAAATGAAATCCGAGAAAAAAAGCCCTGTTTATAATGTTAAATCAGTAGATATAAAGAAAGTATCTCCGAATGATTATAATCCTAATTCGGTAGCAACTCCAGAAATGAAGTTATTGTATGAAAGTATTAAGAATGATGGTTATACGATGCCTATTGTATGTGTTTACGATGAAGTTGAAGATACGTATATTATTGTTGATGGTTTCCAACGTTATCGAGTAATGATTGAGCATCAAGATATATATGATAGAGAGAATGGTATGCTTCCTGTTTCGGTTATTGATAAGCCAATAGACCAAAGGATGGCTAGTACTATACGGCATAATCGTGCACGAGGAAGCCATGATGTAGATTTAATGAGTAATATAGTTAAAGAATTGCATGAGCTTGGACGTTCAGATGCTTGGATAGCTAAGCATCTTGGAATGGATAGTGATGAGATATTGCGTTTAAAGCAAATCACCGGATTAGCTTCATTATTTAAGGATCATGAGTTTAGCGATGCTTGGGAACCAGATGAAGAATTACTTGAGTAACCTCTATTGCATGCAGTTGAATGATTCATTGACAATAGTTTTCTTATTAGTAATAATTATTGTCAATGAATCCATACAACACAATGTCAAATTACTTATATAATTATAGGCAAATTTGCGTTAGGAGTGTTACAAAATTGAATACAAATTTATTTTCTACTCATAATAATCGTACCTATTGAATAATAGGAATGTTTTTTGAGAATTTTAATGAAAAGTGAAGACAGTATTATACTTTTCATATTTTAGATAGCGAACTTAATAAGTGTTTTAAATGATCTTTTGAATGGTTTTCTTTTTTTATCATAAATTATCTCGAGCAATAATTCTTATTTACAAAAAATAGATAGCATAGATTTTGTATAGAAATATTAAACTACAAAATCATAATTTTCTAGCTTTTTATATATGCATAATGCAGATGCTCCAATAGCTCCGTTAATTTTTTGATAGGGCTTTTTTATAATTTCTTCTTGTTTAGGAAAAACTAGTAATTTGGGTTCTACATTTAATAATTGTGTTAAAAAATTGAAAATATTTTTATTATCAAATATTTGTCCATGTAAAAATATTTTAGCAGAATCAAGAATCATATTTAAATTATTTAGAGTTAAAGCAATATAATTGAGCGCATTGTCGAATATTTTTAGAATAGCAGGATCTCCAAGATCATATGCAGTAAGAAGTGTTTCCATAGAAATTTCTGATTCAGTATCAACTAGTTGATGTAAAAAAGTAGAAGTGGAGTTTCTATAGATTGATTGTGAATACTTTAATAACCATGTTTCACTAGTGTATGTTTGCAAACACCCTCTTTTCCCACACTCACAGTACTGTCCATCTAAATTTACTACAGTATGTCCTATTTCACCTATTAAAAAATTTTCCTTGCTAAAAATATCTCCCTTATAGAAATAAGAACAATGAATTCCTCGACCAATATGAAAAAATAAAAAATTCTCATTTCTTTGACTATAGAAGAAATGTTCTGCCAATGCCATACAATTTACGTTGTTTTCAAAAAAAATTGGAATCTCTACGGAGTCTATAATTTTTTTTAGATCAAAATGTTTCCATGTGTAGTTATTGGTAAGTATTTTACTAGAATAATTATAATGACCAGGCAATGCAATTCCAATTGCAGAGACAGGGACAGTTAATGATCTATAAAAAGATAGAAGATTTTTAATAAATACATCGCTAGTAATAAATATTTCTGATGTATTTATGGAATAAATTTTTTTTGAAAAAATTTTCCCGGTATTATCTGTTAAAACGTAAGAGTAAAATGATTCGGTTATTTCAGCTCCAATAAAAAAACTATGCTCTTGGGAAACATCCAATAATATCTTTCTTCGTCCAGCTTTAATTGTTTCGTTATAGGATTCTCCCAATTCGTATAAAAGATTTTTCTCTATCATTATTCCTGTAAGAAAACTAACTGTAGCTGGTGTAATACCGGTTTTATTTGCAATGTCAATTCTAGAAATCGGTCCTTCAGGAAAAATTACATTCAGTATTTCAGAACACAATTCTTTTTGTTTTTTTGTGAGTTCTATTTTAAACACCTCCAGGATCTATTGGAAATTATAGCATAGAAATTAGTATAATAGTTGACTTACAATTTCAAAAAAACAGTAATGCTTCTATTTCTATATAGTTTACCTGTAGATATTTTAACGGGTTTTATACTTTGTATTGACAAAAAATAATTCTAAGTTGTAAGATAGAATTTGTAATAGATTATTATCAAAAACTATGTTGAAAGGGGATTTATAGTTTTAAAAACGAATCAAAATATTTTGGATAATTGACTTGAAGTTGAATTAATGAAGGGGGGGGTTTATAGAGTTTATTTGATATAGTTATGTATTTTTAAAGGAATGTTTTTTTTGTCAAAAGGATTATAGCTTTATATGTAGCCAAAAATTCTTAAGAAAAAAGTATAAAATCGGCTATTCATTGTTAATAAAAAATAATTATTTAATGGAACTGTAGACAAGAATGGAGAGATTTCTGTGGTTAAAAGGCTTATTAGTACAAACTCTTCAGAAATTTTGAAGATGAATGCTCAAGAATTAAAGCAAAGTATTAAAGCCAGTGAAGGAAGAGTTGTCCTGTCAGAAAATGTTGCACCGAGAGAAAGTTTTATAGGTGATATTACCAATGCTGAAATTGCGCGTGCATTTGGGGCAGATTTAATTTTATTAAATGGTTTAGACGTATTGCATCCAAAAATTTTTGGATTAGATAGCAAAGAAGATAATATTATTGAAGAGTTGCATTCTTTAATTGGATGTCCGATAGGTGTAAATTTAGAACCTGTTGATCTAAATGCCGAGTTACAAGAAGAACGTTTAGAATTAGAAATTGGGAGACAAGCAAATATACAAACTTTTAAACGGGCAGAAGACTTAGGGTTTGATTTTATTTGTTTAACAGGTAATCCAGGAACTGGCGTATCAAACAAACAGATTCTTAAAGCTATTGAAGAGGCAAGGAAAACGTTTTCCGGGCTGATTATTGCGGGTAAGATGCATGGGGCTGGAGTAGATGAAGCAATTGTAGATATGGAGATTACACAAAAACTATTAAATGCTGGTGCAGATATTATCTTAGTACCAGCTGTTGGAACAGTTCCAGGATTTCAAGAAAAAGATTTGGTTGAAATTGTAAAAGAAGTTCATAAGAAGGGTGGCTTAGTCCTTTCAGCTATTGGTACTAGTCAAGAAAGCTCTGATGTTTCAACAATTAGAGATATTGCAATTCGTAATAAGATTTGTGGTGTTGATATTCAGCACATTGGTGATGCAGGATATGGTGGTGTAGCACCAGTAGAAAATATTTATGAGCTAAGTAAAGCAATTAGAGGAATCAGACATACAGTGTCTGTTATCGCAAGATCAATTAATAGATAGGAGAATAATGATGTCGAAAAAGATTATGTTAGCATGTGCAGCTGGAATGAGTACTAGTTTGTTAGTAACGAAAATGCAAAAAGCTGCAGATGCAAAAAATTTAGATGTAGAAATTTTTGCAGTTCCAGTGGCAGAAGCTGATCAATATGTAGAAGATAAAAATGTTGATGTTGTATTGTTAGGACCCCAAGTAAGATATATGCTTCAACAATTTGAACAAAATTTGAAACCTAAAGGTATTCCAGTTGCAGTCATTCCAATGACTGATTATGGAATGATGAATGGATCAAAAGTAATTGATTTAGCGGAAGGATTAATGAAATAGATGGAAAATATGGATGAGAAAACAATGCAAGCAGTAATGGGATTAATTATGTATGGAGGTGATGCAAAAAATAATGCAATGGAGGCAATTCAAGCAGCAAAACGATTTGATTTTGAAGAGGCAGAAAAAAAGCTAAAATCTGCTCAAGAATCTTTGGTTTGTGCACATAATTCTCAAACAGAAATGTTAACAGCGGAAGCACAAGGAAAAGAAAATACTATTACTTTGTTAATGGTGCATAGTCAAGATCATTTAATGACAAGCATTACATTTACTGATTTAGCTAAAGAAATCGTTGATTTATATAAATCCTTAGCATCTGAATAAAATGAACTAATTATCATTAGTTTATAAACTTTGAAGATACCTGAATAATTCATAAAATTTCAGGAAACTACAAATAACCTTGCTGCAATAGCATTTTTCACTTGTTCGATAAGCAC
>NZ_JBDGBK010000139.1:0-4675 GCF_040910045.1 Enterococcus sp. RTP21361st1_A6_RTP21361_211029
CGTTGAAATTCATCTGAATTATTCCCAGCATAGCCCGGAAATAGTTCACGAAATTTATCAGCATCGATTACACAAAGATTACTATTCAATGCCGTCAAAGTTTGTGTAGCCTCAGTCTTTCCAGCCCCAGGACTTCCGGCCATAAAAATGGCAGTCTTTTCTTCCTCTTTTTCTTTCCCATCAGTAATCGAAGAAATTAATACTTTTTTGTTCTCTTTAGCATACTGTAAAGAATAATCCTCTGTCATTTTTACTACACCTCCTGACGCTTTCATCTCTAGTTTATCATACTTTAAGTCCGATACCCTAGAAGACTAAATTTCTCTGTAGTTGTCATTTTTCTTTCGATTGCGCTACTTGTTTGATGGATTCCAAGAAATCATACCCTTTTGGTACAAGTGGCGTATAAAACTCACTAATCACACTGCCCCCTGTATCTACATAACCTCGACCTTTGATGTGTTTCATAAAGAAATTTTTATCGACCTCGCCATACATCATGGAATACCCGAGTTCACTCATGCGACCCAAAGCCACCCGGAAGTTGAATTGATCGCGAATCCCGTCTCCTAAATATTTCGCATCCGGCCTTTGACAAGCTAGAATTAAAAAGAAACCAGACTGACGACCTAACATCACAATTTGTTTGAGCTTATTCAAAACCACCGCACTTTCTTTCGTCGTTAACATTTCCATATAAGCCACGTATTCATCAAAGATTAAAAAGTTTGGCGGAAGTCCAAGATAGGCATAATTCTCTCCTGTTTTGTAGTTGGGCATTTCTTTCATTTCCTTACTACGAGCCATCATACGTTCATAGAAATCTTCCACACAAACAGTAATTTCTTCCTTTTGTGAATAGACATGAGGTATTACCGTACCTAAATCGGCGAGGTCCGCATTTTTTGGATCGAGGATAAACAATTCTGCATCCGACTTCAATAAAGCTTGGATAATGGTGAGCAAAAAGTAAGTCTTCCCACCGCCTGTACCACCAGCGATTAACATATGAGGTAAGGAATCATAGGCCCATACTTGATTTTTCATCAATTGCAGAGTCCCGTTTTCTGCCACTACTTCTTCAATCCCAATTCGATTGGCAATCATATCGTATAACAAGATGTATTCCACATAGGAGTCTTTGAGTTCCTTCTCTACTAACTCACAATACAGTCCGCTTTCTAACTTCTTTTCCAACTTTAAAAGCTGATCTTGATATTTTCCCAGTGAAATTTGAACGCGAATAGAAAGTAAGCCATCTTTCATTCGATAATAAATTTTGGGGAAGTAACTGATACTCTCCTTGTTTCGACTACTCGTAAGATCTTTGAAAAAGCCTTCACTTTGAGTTTGCTTCACTTCATACCAATGATTTTCTAGAATCATCCGAGCCAGCTTTTGTCGATGCCATAAACTTCGCCAATGGCCCTGAAAAAAGTGAATATAAAGTAACATCATAGCTCCTGAAAGAGCGAAACTTCCAAGTAAGCAGATTAAATCTTTCACGGACCAAGCGATTTCAATAGTGGAAAATGATAGCTTAGAAAGATCAAATTGTCTAAGCTCTGGAAAATAAAAGATACCCATCCAACCGATAAACAAAGCGATTAGCCATCCAAGAACAAAGTGATAAACTAAGTGCTGATCTCCTGCGCGTATGCGATGTCCTTTGTACATTTTGATAGTTTCCACCTCCAATCGAAAATTGCCCAATGGGATTTTATTGGGCAATTTCAAAAAATCATGCTAGTCATTTACTGCGATTGAGAGTTGTTTCGTTTCAACTAGTTGATTTAAAAAGCTTTCAATGGCGTCTGGCATTTCCACACCGATTTCTTCTAAGACGGATTCTGCTTGACGACATAAACTTTCATTTACCTCGACAACCATAAAGAACGACTCTTCTTCCCCTAACCAATCCAGTACATCAAAGTCTTCTTTAGCATCGTTACCTACGTCTAGTAACCCTTGATGCATAATCAGAAACATTTTTTCATCATAGGTTAATGCATTAGTGAGTTCCTCCTCAGTTAGCTCACCTTTTCCATATTGATCGAGACAATCTAAAATATGTTCCACATTGATTTCCATATTCTTCACCTATTTCTTTCCTTCATTTTGGTTTGTGGGATTTCCTTGATTCAGTTTCCGTTTTAAGACTAAATCATCTGCCTTAATAAACCAATTGACGGTAGTTCCTTCCCGAAAAACATAATTGGCGACGGTATCCACGATAGGATTGACCAGCTCTACCTCTGCATCATAAGCAAACTCGCGTAAGGGTACATTTGCTGGGATACTAACTTGGATCATTCGACCTTGTGCAGAGGATTTCAAATTATAGGTTCGTTCTTTTACCTCGTTACTAACCGTTCCATCCTCGTTTTGTTTCCGTACTTCTCGACGTAATGCGGAAAAACGCAACTTCCCAAAGGTTAATCCTGAATCTACGACAATACCTTCTGTTAATCTCATCTTCTTTTCCTCCTATGCTTTCACTAAATCATCGACATACAACACATAATCAGTAAACCCACGATTCTCAATCTCATAGCCTTTGGCAACCAAGTGGGGATTCACGGCTTTTAGCGGTTGATCTTGGTCAAAATCCTTTTCGCCGGCTTCCGCAGCTACCACCACTTCAATATCATCGGCCCGTTGTTTACTGGAATACAAATGATAACTTCGACCAATCACCATAGTATTCCGTCCATATCCTTCTGTTAAAATTTCACCTTCACCGGCATAACTCAACTTTCCAAATGTTTCGGCCATATCCGGTACAACAAATTTCAATTCCATCTTCTTTTCCTCTTTTCATTAGTAGTGTTGGATACAAAAATAGCGCGACTACTTTATTAGGAGGCGGTCGCGCACGTTGGTTCTTCCTATTTACTTGTTTCATATCATCACCTTAGTTCCGGCGATTCCAGAAATAATACCCAGCCGTCGCCAAGATCAAGGTAAAGCCAATGAACAGTAACACATTGGAACTTTTCTCCCCAGTTTGTGGGAATGTCTTCACTGTGGGACTAGATACTTGAGAGTCACTTGGAACAGTTGGTGTTTCCGGTTGTTCCGGCGTACTTGGTGTGGTTGGCACTTCTTTTGGCGTTAAGGTTTGAGACTTTTCTTTTAAATCTTCATTGTGTTTCCCATTGATGTTTCCATCTTTGTCATAGTTAATTTCTTTGAAGGTAAAACTTGTACCTTCTGGATATTTACTTGTGTCTACTTTTTCAGCGAGCACGGTTTTGGTAAATTCTTTGTCATTCACTTCGTAATCAATTTTTCCAGATTTCCAAATTTCTTTGGTCGTACCATCCGGTAGTAAAGCGTAAAGAATTGTTTCAAATGCTTCTTTTGAGCCATCCAGTACATCATGAGTAATGGACACATCATCAAACATATCCACTACGTCACCATGCGTGAAAGTTTGTGAACCGTCTTCTAGGTGGGCTTTTGTTTGGATGGAAACATGGCGTTCCACCGTACAATTAACAGTTTGGGCTTGATTGTTCAAACTAGCATCCTTCGCTACTGGCTCATCACCTGCTTCAAAGGCTTCCTCATTTTCATACACATAGTTGAATAAGACGATGGTTTTATCCAAAACTTGTTCAGCGGTTAATTTATGCAGAATTTCCCAAGTTCCTGTTTTCTCCTTGTTCGCCAAAGTTGCGGTTGTTTCCGCAATCACGATTGGTTTGGCTTTTTCATCTTTTTCTTGGGCAACTTTTGTGGCTTCTACATCAATGGCTTGCGCTACCACATACCAGTCTTCTTTGATTTCATGAAGCTTGTAGCTCAATTTATCAACTAGCTCAGTAGAATCAAGGGTAGTCAATTCTTTGTCCCCGTCTTTCCAAGTCGCAAGGGAAGTTACACTATCTTCTTCCTCAGGCAAATCATAAAGCATCAAACGGTTCAAACTAACAGAAAATGCTTTGTTCGTCAGCTTCTCATAAGGAACGGTCACCGTTTTAATTGGTCGCTTTTGACCTTGTTCGATAATGGTAAAGACATACTCACTCTTGGTGTAATCCTCTTTATTTTCTTTAAACGTAGAACAGATTTCTAATGGCGTAATCTTTTGGAATCCTTCTGGGGCTTCTACTTCTTCAAGTAAATAGTCCCCATAAGGAAGATTTTCAAACTTGCCATAGCCATCAAAACCTAGTTGCTCGTTATAAGCTGTGGTCGCTTCATCTTCGGCACCGGTGATTTCATTGGTTCCTTCTAATGGCGATACTTTAAAGGTTAAGTCGTTAAAACCAGTTTCGGCAGTTCCCGCAGCTGATCCAGCAAATTTGAAGAAATCAAAGCCAAAACGAATCACTTGTTCTTTTGCCGTAACATCTCGGGTAATCACGGCATTTTTTTCGTTATCATCGACTTTTTTGATAGATACAGGATACTTCGTTTTATGCAAGGTATATCCTTCAGGCGCTTTGGTTTCTTGCCAATAATACTCGTTGATGGCTAAGTGTTTAACGGCAACTTGATTCTTTTCATCTAAAGTCAAAGTCACCGTTTCATCAGAAGCTTTCGTTCCTTTCACTAATTCTGGTTTAAAAGCCTCACCCCATTTAACAGCTTGGCCATCTTTTGCAGTAAAGAGAGTATATTCAGCGCCTTTAAACTCAGCTTTCCCTTGAATCTCATTACCGGTATC
>NZ_JBDGBK010000140.1:0-4655 GCF_040910045.1 Enterococcus sp. RTP21361st1_A6_RTP21361_211029
ATCAAGCAGAAGACCGTGATCTATTCAAGCAATTAATGGAAGAGTTAAATCAACCGATTCCTGAATCGGAGATCGTTTCAACAGTGGAAGAAGCAGTTACTTTTGCAACTAAGATTGGGTATCCAATCATCGTTCGTCCAGCCTTTACCCTTGGCGGTACTGGAGGCGGTATGTGTAATAATGAAGAGGAATTGCGAGTGATTGCTGAGAATGGTCTAAAACTGTCACCAGTGACGCAATGTCTGATCGAACGCAGTATTGCCGGCTATAAGGAAATCGAATATGAAGTCATGCGGGATTCAGCCGATAATGCGATCGTTGTCTGTAACATGGAAAACTTTGATCCTGTCGGGATCCATACAGGTGATTCGATCGTTTTTGCACCGAGTCAAACACTCTCCGATCATGAGTACCAAATGTTGCGTGATGCTTCTCTAAAAATCATTCGCGCATTGAAAATCGAGGGCGGTTGTAATGTTCAATTAGCGCTTGATCCCCACAGCTTTAATTACTATGTGATCGAAGTCAATCCCCGGGTTTCCCGTTCGTCTGCTTTAGCAAGTAAAGCAACTGGCTATCCGATTGCGAAGCTAGCAGCAAAGATTGCTGTTGGGTTGACATTAGATGAAATGAAAAACCCTGTCACAGAAACAACTTATGCCGAGTTTGAACCGGCATTGGATTACGTGGTAGCCAAAATCCCTCGTTGGCCCTTTGACAAATTTGAGTCCGGCGAACGCCGTTTAGGTACACAGATGAAAGCAACCGGTGAAGTGATGGCTATCGGTCGGAATATCGAGGAATCTTTGCTGAAGGCTGTGCGTTCATTGGAGATCGGCACACATCATATTGAAATGAAAGAATTAGAACAGCTTTCAGACAATGACTTGATCGATAAGGTGATCAAAGCGCAAGATGATCGCTTATTTTATGTCATGGAAGCCATTCGCCGCGGCTATGCCATTGAAGAATTGAACGAAATGACTAAAATCGATCTTTTCTTCTTGGATAAAATGCTGCACATCTATGAAATCGAACAAGAACTTGCTGCCAACAGCCAAGATTTTACAACATTAAAACGAGCGAAGCAAAACGGCTTTACCGATAAAAAAATTGCTGAGTTATGGCAGATGACAGAACAAGAGATTCGAGACATCCGTAAGGAAAATCAGTTGCTTCCCGTCTACAAAATGGTAGACACTTGTGCTGCCGAGTTTGAGTCGGCAACGCCTTACTTTTATAGTACGTATGAGTTTGAGAACGAGAGTGTTCGCAGTGAAAAAGAATCTGTTTTAGTCTTAGGTTCTGGGCCGATCCGCATCGGTCAAGGTGTGGAATTCGATTATGCAACAGTACACTCGGTCAAAGCAATTCAGGCTGCGGGCTATGAAGCCATTATTATGAACAGCAATCCGGAAACCGTTTCGACAGACTTCTCGATTTCCGATAAATTGTATTTTGAGCCATTGACACTAGAAGACGTCTTGCATGTGATCGAACTGGAACAACCAATTGGGGTCATTGTTCAATTTGGCGGTCAAACAGCGATCAATTTGGCGGAGCCATTAGTTGCCGCAGGAGTCAGCATCTTAGGTACGAGTATCGAAGACCTCGATCGTGCTGAAAACCGTGATCTCTTTGAACAAGCGTTACAGGCATTAGCTATTCCGCAACCCCCAGGAGATACTGCTACAAATACCACGGAAGCAGTGGCGATCGCTAATCGCATCGGTTATCCGGTCCTTGTTCGTCCGAGTTATGTCTTAGGTGGTCGGGCAATGGAAATCGTTGAAAACCAAGCGGATCTGGAAGATTATATGAAGCATGCAGTAAAAGCTTCTCCCGAACATCCTGTTTTAGTCGATCGGTACTTAGTAGGGAAAGAATGTGAAGTTGACGCAATTTGTGATGGCACGACGGTTCTGATTCCGGGGATCATGGAACATATCGAACGAGCAGGGGTCCACTCAGGTGACTCGATGGCAGTCTATCCACCGCAAAACCTTTCTGAAGCAACGATTGCCACCATCGAAGACTATACGAAACGGTTAGCATTGGGATTGAATTGTGTTGGAATGATGAATATTCAATTTGTTATCCACGAGGAAAAAGTTTACGTCATTGAAGTCAATCCTCGGGCCAGCCGAACCGTTCCATTTTTGAGCAAGGTCACAGAGATTCCTATGGCACAGATCGCGACAAAAGCGATTTTAGGAGAAAAATTGGCGGATCTGGGCTACCGTGATGGCCTTTATCCAACACCAAACGAAGTTCATATCAAAGCACCGGTCTTTTCTTTCACCAAGTTACAAAAAGTCGATACTTACTTAGGTCCGGAAATGAAATCAACCGGTGAAGTCATGGGTTCAGACAAAAACTTAGAAAAAGCTTTATATAAAGCTTTTGAAGCAGCTGGTTTGCATATTCCGGAATTCGGGAAAGTTCTTTTTACCGTAGCGGATGAAAGCAAAGCAGAGGCCGCCGTGTTGGCTGCGCGCTTTTTCGAAATCGGCTTCTCGATCTTAGCGACAAAAGGAACAGCCGATTACTTTGAAGGCTATGGCTTGCCAGTCACCCGGGTAGCGAAAATCTCGGAAACAGAAGATGAAACTGTCGTTGATCTCATCAGAAAAGGCGTGACCCAAGTGGTGATCAATACAATGGACAAAAATCGGCAAAAAGCCACTGAAGACGGATTTATTATTCGCCGGGAAGCAGTCGAGCATGGGGTGCCGCTCTTCACCTCGTTAGACACCGCTGATGCCATTCTTCAAGTAATGGAATCAAGAGGTTTTTCAACGAAAGCAATCTAGCAGTCAGAAAGGAAAACAGCTCATGAAACAAGAACGAATGA
The DNA here is from genome assembly GCF_040910045.1 of Enterococcus sp. RTP21361st1_A6_RTP21361_211029. Lineage (NCBI taxonomy): Bacteria > Bacillati > Bacillota > Bacilli > Lactobacillales > Enterococcaceae > Enterococcus > Enterococcus sp. RTP21361st1_A6_RTP21361_211029. The sequence goes on from NZ_JBDGBK010000140.1 coordinate 2,855, forward strand.
CCATTACAAAACAGCGAATGCTCGCACCGCGAATCTACGAGATGACTCTCTCTGGTGCTCTCGTTCAAGAAATGACCACACCGGGACAATTTCTGCATATTCGAGTGCCGGATGATGCCTTTCTCTTAAGACGACCAATCAGTATTAGCTGGATCGATCAAGAAAGCCAAAGTTGTCGCATCATTTATCGGATAGAAGGGGAGGGGACCAAGCGGTTCGCCCATCTGCAAAGCGGGGATCAACTGGATGTTTTAGGCCCTCTAGGGAATGGCTTTCATATCGAAGATTTACAAAAAGATGAGACTGTTTTTATCGTAGGTGGTGGTATCGGAGTTCCGCCACTCTACGAACTTTCTAAACAATTAGTCGCAAAAGGTGTACGGACGATTCATTTTTTGGGATTTGCTAGTTCGGAAGTCATGTATTACGAAAAGGCGTTTCAAGCTCTAGGGGATACACGAATCGCAACGGATGATGGCACCTATGGCGTTCAAGGGAATGTCGGTAATCTATTGTTAGCAGCCGATAGCAAACCTGCGGCTGTTTTTGCCTGCGGCAACAATGGGTTGTTAAAAACGGTTGAACAACTTTTCCAAGACTGTCCGAATGTGCAACTTTCATTGGAATCTCGCATGGCTTGCGGGATCGGTGCTTGCTATGCTTGTGTTTGTCATAAAGCCGATGATCCAACAGGGACCAAAAGTGTCAAAGTCTGTGACGAAGGCCCTGTTTTTCAAGCTGGAAAGGTGGTTATTTAAGTGGTTTTAGCTGTTGAATTACCGGGGTTGTCTCTCAAAAACCCCATAATGCCGGCTAGTGGCTGTTTTGGTTTTGGCGCAGAATACAACAAGTATTATGATATCAGTCAGCTCGGTGCCGTCATGATCAAAGCCACGACCCCAGAAGCACGCTTTGGCAATCCAACACCGCGAGTGGCTGAAACACCAAGCGGCATGTTGAATGCGATTGGCTTACAAAATCCTGGCCTTCGAGTAGTCATGGAAGACATTTTGCCAGAGTTAGCGCAAAAGCATCCAGATCTGCCGATCATCGCAAACGTGGCTGGTTCCACTCAAGAAGATTATGTCACTGTCTGTCAAAAAATCAGTCAAGCGCCGAATGTAAAAGCCATTGAATTAAATGTTTCCTGCCCAAACGTCAAACATGGTGGTATTACTTTTGGTACCGATCCTCAAGTGGCGAAAGAACTGACCCAAGCGGTCAAAGCAGTTTCGCAAGTGCCAATCTATGTCAAACTATCGCCAAATGTCACCGATATCGTACCCATTGCAAAAGCAATCGAGGCGGGGGGTGCCGATGGTTTCACGATGATCAATACGTTATTGGGTATGCGCATTGATTTGAAGACACGACGTCCTATTTTGGCCAACCAGACCGGGGGGCTCTCAGGCCCAGCCATCAAGCCAGTCGCGATTCGTTTGATCAAACAAGTGGCACAAGTTTCTTTGTTGCCAATCATTGGCATGGGCGGTGTGATGACGGTTGATGATGTGTTAGAAATGTATTTAGCTGGAGCGAGTGCGGTAGCAGTTGGTACCGCAAATTTTACTGATCCTTATATTTGTCCCAAGTTGATCGAAGAATTGCCTGTACGAATGGCAGAATTAGGTATCGAATCTTTGGCACAGTTGATCAAGGAAGTAAGAGAGGGGCATTAAGATGATTGAACGACCAATTATTGCTTTGGATTTTCCAAGCAAAAAAGAAATTGAGCTTTTTTTAGAGAAATTTCCTAAAACAGAAAAATTATTCGTCAAAGTCGGTATGGAAATCTTTTATC
>NZ_JBDGBK010000141.1:0-4535 GCF_040910045.1 Enterococcus sp. RTP21361st1_A6_RTP21361_211029
TTCGTTTTCATAAATCTATTATAAAAGAAAAGACTGTAGACATCATCCATAAAATGGACTTTGTCTACAGTCTGTTACAATAGTGTTATCTTTTTCAATGAATTTTTTAAGCTAGTCCGTGTTATAGTCGTCTCAGCAAAAAAGAAATGAGGGTTAATTATGAAAAAAATGATGCTTGCTCTTCTTGTAGTCGCACTTGGTGTAGGAGGCTATTTTAGTTATAAATACTATTCTGAGACCTATCAAGGAGTCACTGCCTATGCACGCACACCAAAAGAAACACCTGAAAGGAAACAAACAGTAGACGGTTCAGGAAAAAAAATCGAAGGCTATTCTTCTTATAAATATACGTTTGAATTTGTTAAAGAAAATGGCGAAAGACAAGAAATGACCTATGAATTGTCTGGTGAAGATATCCAGCCTTATGCTCCTAACACACTAGTTAAAGCAGAGATCAGTCAAAAACGTATCATCTCCGGACCGAATGAGGTCGCTGAAAAAGATGTGCCAGCTGATGTATTAAAAAAATTAAATGCAAAAAAATAACATTTTTCATTGATAAAATTGATTTTTTTCAAAAACCAAAAACTTCTGAACTCAAGAGTAACTGTCTTCTCCACTCTGCTTTCAGGAGTTTTTTTATTTATACATTGTTTTAATAATAATATCCAATCCCTCTTATAACCTTATTGTGACGGGGTTTATCAAGGTACATTCCTCCGTGACAGAAAATCACCGCAATTTTTCTCAGTCTGTAAACCAAGATTTCATTTCTTAAGCAAAAACAATCATGCCTAATACTCGAACCATTGAAATAACAAATCCTACTGTTGACCTCTGAATAAATATTTGCTAAATTATTTTCTGCCTTTTGGTAATTTTTTTTTAGGAGTGTGAACATGCCTTTTGTTGTATATTTTTTTCTTTCTTTATTAATCATTTATATCCCTTTTCCCACAGCACTTTTGTTCTTTCAACAGCTTGCCGAACAACATGATACCATCACGGCTTTAAACAAACTATCATTACTTTTTTTTGTCCTACTCGATTATTACATCAGCTATCACCTACTAAAAAGATGCCAAGTAAAAGCGAGTAGTTATCTTATCTTGATTCTCATGAATCTTGGTGAATTACTCGTACATATCTACCTTTACCAGCGTTACGGAACTGTCAATTTAACGATTATCTTACTTTTTCAACTCTTTCTATTGTTCTGCATGTTTGTTTTTCCTTGCTTCAAAAAATTTAGATGTTACATATTTGAATAAACAAAGGTTTATTGATTACTTGATGAGTAGTGAAGAAACTTTTAGTTCCAGTAGTTTCTTCACTTTTTTGTTTTAACAGTTGTTTGAAAAAATTGGCCTTCTTGATTGCCGAGGAATAATCGAAAAAAAGAGTTCGATAACTTGTGGGACTGAATTATCTTTTACTAATAGGCCTAAAACCCTATATATTTTTAGAAAGTTATAATTTAAACTAATCTAAAAAGGATGTGTGAATATGTTAAAAGTATTAGTCTTTTGCATAGCCGTAGCTATAATCATTGCCCTGTATTCGAATAAAAATCGCTCGAAGAAATAGAAGTTCTTTCTATTTCTTTTTTATTTCGTCGGATAGTGAAATTATTTATTTCGACTTTCTTTGGCATTATTTTTTCACATTGAAAATAAAGTATGATATGCTGTTCGAAAGGAGTGAGCACTTTGAAAAGAAAAACTAGTTTCTACCTTTACCTGCTAGCCGCTTGTGTAAACTTTATAGCAGCTTTTTTATTTTTAGCTTCAATTGGTGCCATTCCAAAAATTGCAGGGCTTTTATTTTTTGCGAGCTTTTGTGTCCACCTAATACGAGCAATTAAACTTAAAAAATCTGAAAAGCAAAACTGATTCTGATTTCATCTCGTTAGTTGCCTGATTTGGTGAATAACTGATTAAGTATCAATTTTTTTTGATATTATTTATTTATCATAGTATTCTTTTTATAGAGGTGATTAGATGAAAAAGAATAGTGCTTGGTTAAAACCTTGGAAAATTATGTTGATTGTTCTCGCTTTTTTTGCTGGTTCCTTTATTGCAAAAATGGTCTTTTCTTTATTTTTTGTACACATGTAATAACTTTGATCCGCCCATAATCCTTACTAAAAGAGCGATTTCTTTTAGTAAGGACGTTATTTATTCCTACAGTTCCTAGTGTGTGGAAAGAAGAATGAAAGCACGAAGATATGGTATAGAGATACTTGTATCTCTATACCATATCTTCTAGAATGTGCGTTGAACGTATGGAATAATAAATACGGAACAAAACACTTTCATCATAATTATATTTTTACTTTTGACAGCGAATCTATTTTCGTTGAACCCATGAAAATATTTTGCTAAAAAAAGAAAGCTCTTAGAAGCTCCAACTTCTAAAAGCCCTAACCTCATTTCTGAGACAGTACAAATATATTATATCAAAGAATCGAGGAAATAAAAATGGCAAAAAGAGTTAGAGGCGAAGATGGTAAATTGTATAAGGTAAAAAAACCCTTTTACAAAAAGGTATGGTTCTGGATTTTAGTGGTAATTCTAGTTGCTGCAGTTGGCGGATCTCTTGGGGGTAATTCTAAAGATAAAAACTCTGCTGAGAAAACATCTACCAGCTCAAAAGAAGCAACTTCGACATCAGATAAAACATCAGAAAAAGCTTCATCAGAAAGCCAAGCTCCAAAAGAAGAGAGCAAAAGCGCTGATGAACAATATCAAGCTATTCTAGACGAATACACTCAAAAAATTAAAGAAGCAGCACCGAAGTTAGTTGATGAATACAATGCTGAATATCCTAATAATCAAAACGGAGTAGAAGGTTTAGCAGAATTGTCAAACGACAAAATAAGTGAGTTGGCTGAAATTTCCAATGAAGGAATACAGGAAATGGCAAATGTTCATTTGACTAGCGGATCTGGGAAATATGAAGATTACGAAGATTGGGCTACGAAATTGACCGATGTCTATATGGAACAAGCAGAATTAATTACTGATGCATATATGACTTCTGCACAATAAAAAAACACGCCCCACCGACCAAAGCGAGAGCGTGCTAAAACCAAATAAACCTAATGCTTATTTGCTATACCCAATTATACCAAATTGAAAGGAGTGATGCCACTCGTTCGACATGCTGGCGGACAAGAAAGGACGATAATATATTTATGGCGAAAATAAAGAAATATAAAAAGAAGAATGGTGAAATTGCCTATAAATTTCATGTTTACCTTGGTAAAGACCCATTAACTGGTAAAGAAATAAAAACTAATCGTAGTGGTTTTAAAACAAGACAAGCGGCAAATCTTGCTTTATCTCGATTGCTTCTAAAATCAAAAAGCGCTGATTTTATTTTTGATAGTAACCTTCACTTTGAAAAAGTAGCAGAAATGTGGTTAGAACAGTATAAGAATACTGTGAAAGCAAGTACACTTACTGCTCAAAAATTTGCTCTAAAGAAGCATATCATACCTCATTTCGGAAAAATTCCGATCAACAAGATAACTATCCCTTATTGTCAGGCTAAAGTAAATCATTGGTTCAGCTATTACAAAAAGTTCAATAATTTGATTATGATTACTTCTCAAATCTTTCAGTATGCTATTAGTGTACGCTTGCTTACTAATAACCCAATGAATGGTGTAATTCGACCCAAAAGACAAATGGACATTGATCAAGAGGATTATGCAGCGCCCTACTACAGCCAAAAACAATTGATTACTTTTCTAGATAAAGCAAAAAAACAGTTGCCTTTTTCTGAATTCCTGATGTTTAGAATTCTAGCATTTACCGGACTTAGGAAAGGTGAGCTACATGCCTTACGTTGGAAAGATATAAGTTTTGGTCGAGGAACCTTGTCTGTTAAACAGACGGTTGCTACTGCTGATGGTTGGAAATTAATTTTTCAAACCCCTAAGACAAGAAAAAGTGTCAGAGAGTTATCTTTAGATGATGAGACACTCAAACTTTTGAAACGTTGGAAATTACAGCAAAAAGAGCTTTTCTTCAAACTAGGGATAAAACATGATAATGAAGAACAATTACTTTTTACCTCAGAAGAAAACAAAGTTTTATATCTTGATTTTTTAAATCATCGACTAACGAAAATTCTTAAAGATAATAACTTAGAATATATGACAGTTCATGGATTTCGTCACACTCATTGCAGTCTCCTACTTGAATCTGGCGTACCTATCAAAGAAGTTCAAGAGCGCATGGGGCATACAGATATAAAAACAACAATGAATGTATATGCTCATGTAACTGATAAAAAGCGGGAAGAGACAGGTAATCGCTTTGCACAATTCATGACGAACTAAGTTTAAATAATATCGCAACAAGAAACGCAACATGCGCAAAAAAGAGATGTCTCCAGTGAAGGAAAACATCTCTAAATCGTTGATAAACCAACGTTCTAACCTTGTTAGAATTATGGCTCTATAATTTATGGGACTGATGAATCAGAATTGATTCTTCAGCCCCATTTTTATTTTAGGTATTAAAAAA
>NZ_JBDGBK010000142.1:0-4523 GCF_040910045.1 Enterococcus sp. RTP21361st1_A6_RTP21361_211029
GGCCCCAGACTCAAACTTAGTAAGTGATGAAGATGCAGCAACAGAGGCCCCAGACTCAAACTTAGTAAGTGATGAAGATGCAGCAACAGAGGCCCCAGACTCAAACTTAGTAAGTGATGAAGATGCAGCAACAGAGGTTCCAGACTCAAGCTTAGTAAGTGATGAAGGTGCGGCAACAGAGGTTCCAGACTCAAGCTTAGTAAGTGATGAAGATGTGGCAACAGAGGCCCCAGACTCAAACTTAGTAAGTGATGAAGGTGCGGCAACAGAGGTTCCAGACTCAAACTTAGTAAGTGATGAAGGTGCAGCAACAGAGGTTCCAGACTCAAACTTAGCAAGCGATGAAACTGTACCAGCAGAGGAACCAGTCGCAAATGAAGCAAGCAATACAACCGTACCAACAGAGCCAAGTATAGCAACTCGCAATGCTACTGAAACTCCGATAAATATTGATGCAATTGAATCTGGAAAAGTTAAGACAGGCGGACAATTGACGAATGCAAGTAATATCATAAGTGGGTGGTTAGAGCTTGCACCTCAGTCAGCTGTAGGATATACACCAGGTACAGGAGCAAGTACCAAGTTGAATGGCTATACGGTAAATGCTCAGTGGATTGATACAGATGGAGCAGTAAGCCCTATTTATTCAGCTGTCACGCATAACTTAGCAGGAGCTGCTTCTAATGGTGGAGGAGATGGAGTTTTTGCATTTGAGCTACCTACATGGATAGATGAAACTGGGGTAGAACATAAATTTACTTACTTACCAACTTCAAAACAAAGATTGAAATTATGGCTGGCACCTAAACAATTATCACCAGATGGAAATGAGTTAATTACATTTCGTCCAGTAGTTGGAAATACACCTGGTTTTTCAACACCAACAACAGCGGGGGCTTTTTATTTAGCAGGAGCAAATTTACAGCGTGCAAGTATTTATGTAGTTGAACTGCCGAGTAAAGAGAATTTAGAAGCATTTGTAGGAAAAGAAGATACTTGGATTTATGACGATAAAGGACCAGATAGTAATCCGTCTAATATCGTGGGAGGAACTAATAGAGTTTCTGGAAAAGTTTGGTGGGAAACATCAAAAAATGGTACTACTTTCCCAACTAGTACAAGCGAAAGCTTTGTAACTCAAACAGCAGATGAAGCAAAAACAGGATTCAGAGTTGTTACTAGTGTCCTTACCCCAGAGGGAAAAGCAGCAATAGAATCCACACAAAACGCTAATAATGCGTATGATAAGGTTAAGGAACAATTAGCCATATTAAAAGCTCATCCTGAGTATGTACAAGAAACTGTAGTGGCTCCAATTGTAGACGGAGAATATACTGCTCATTTTACTGATGATATTGATGTTGAGGCAATGTATCAATTTGTAATAAATGGTGATGGAGAAATTCAACTGGCATATAGTAATTTCCCGATTCTTGCTTATGGGTCACCAAGAGAATATACACATTCAAATCCATTTATTACGGCAGGTCGACAACAAGTATATAACTCTCATTTTGCATTAGTTCCTAACTTAGATAAATTTAACATTGACATAACTAACTATGATACAACGAAAAATATTGCTCTTCCAGGAAACACTGCAGTTAGTGATGTTCAAACTATCTTTAATGTTGGCTCGACGGTAGAAATTGTGTGGTCAAATAAAGATGGGGAGATTAGTAGAACATCTGTTTCTACAATAGATGATGCTAAAAAAGCAGCAATGTTTACTGTTCCATCAGATATAAAGGAAAATACAATTTATACTGTAGAGTTAGTGGTAAATGGTGTTACGGTCGATGCAGATAGTTTCCTTGCAAGATTAGCTGAAGACGCAGATAAATACGAGCCAAAAGCAGAGCCGGTTGAGAAACCGTATGGGGAAGCAACAACAGAAAAGGATGTAACAGATGCAGTAACGGTACCAGGTTATCCTACAGGTGGAGATCAACCAGAAGTTACGGTCGATCCGGGAGCAACATTACCAGATGGGACAACACCTGGCACAGTAGAAGTACCTGTGACAGTAACGTATCCGGATGGATCGAAAGATCAAATTAAAGTACCAGTAACTACACTAGAAAAAGTGATTGATCGTACAGATGATCCGAGTCAACCGACACCAGCAGGGTATGTACGAGTAACGTTTGAAGCTGGGGAAGGAAGTTTCGCAACGGATGCGAAGAAGGTGTTTGATGTAAAAGCTGGAACCGCAGCAACTGAAGTTCCAACACCAACGGTGACTGCACCAACGGGTAAAGTACAAAGTGGGTGGAATCCGGAATTACCTGCGAACTATGATAAAGCGGGAACATATACTGCTCAGTTCAAGGCTCAAACAACAGACGCAGATAAATACGAGCCAAAAGCAGTTGGAGAAAAAGTAGATTTAACGGATAATGTTACAAATTTACCAGAACTACCTAAAGGAACGAAAGTGACTGATATTACTCCTGATGGGGAAATTGATACTACAACACCAGGAAAATATCAAGGGACAATTGAAGTAACGTATCCAGATGGATCGAAAGATCAAATTAAAATACCTGTAGAAGTTGTAGATACAATTGCTCCTGATAAACCTAAAGTTGATCCTATTAAACCAGGAGATAATGAGGTAACAGGTAAAACTGAACCAAATATTGATGTAACAGTTAAACTACCGAATGGGAGTGAATATTATGGTTCTTCTGATGATAAAGGAATTTTCAAAGTAAAAGTTCCTAGTCTAGAAGCAGGTGATAAAGTTATTGTTACAGCAACTGATAAATCAGGTAATACAAGTGAACCAACGACTGCCATTGTTTCTCCTAGTAATACAGAATATGTGACATCAGGAGAAAATAACAAGATTATTACAAGCCCTCAACGAAAATTAGAGAGCGGTATTGGGTTACCTTTGCAAGTAGGATTTAAAGAATTACCCAAAACCGGTGAATCAAGTAATGACATGATTACTATTAGTGGGGGAGTTGTTTTCTTGAGTATGTTGGGACTACTTGGGTATAAAAAAAGAAAAGATAACGAATAGAAGTTAGAAGCTTAATTCTTCTCGAAGAAGAGGAAGAGTATTTTCTTCCTCTTTTTAATTAATGAGGTGAAATAAAATGTATTCTAAAAAAATATATTTTTGGGAGATCCAAAGTCTAGCTTCTTTTGTAGAATATGAACGAAAAAAAACTCTCAAGAAAAGGTTGGCTTAACAAATAATGACTATTATGTATTGAAGATAATAGAGGAATTATGTAAGGAAGCTCGAAATTTGATAAAAGGAATCTCAGAAGAAAATTTTAAATTAACAATGGGTAATCTTGTAAAGGTAGACGCTAAGATTTGTTTATATCTATTTTTCTTAATTAACAGTCAATATCTAGATTATTCAGAAATTCAACAGGTTGTGGATCAAGAGTATTTAGAAGATTATTATGATAGCTTTTTTTTCTCAGATAGTTTAAATGATTATAAGCTTATTAATTACAGAAATATAGGGGATGGAAGGTACGTTGAAAAAAATAGTAATTGTAGGTTCTAATCACGCAGGATTATCATTAACTAAGTGCTTACTTGAAAGTGACACGAAATATGAAATAATTCTTATAGATAAAAAATCAGTAGTTAGTTATTTAGGATGCGGCTTATCTTTACTTCTAAAAAAAGAAGTGTCAGATATGAGTTCTTTATTTTATGTAGATATGCAACAATTAAAATCTAAAGTTTCTAATCTTTACATGGAAACAGAAGTTTTAGATATTGATACTGTTGAGAAGAGAGTCCTTTGTAAAGATAAATATAACAATTTATTTTATCAAAATTATGATAAATTGGTGTTGGCTACTGGTTCTAGTCAATTTACATTGGATATACCAGGAAATGAATTAGTACAGAACTTTATGTTAAAGGATATTTCTGATGTATCAAAAATCATCAAAAATTTGAATGATCCAGCAGTAAAAAGTATTGCTGTTGTAGGAGCTGGATACATAGGTGTTGAGTTGGCAGAAGCAATTTCCAGATGTGGAAAAAATGTATATTTATTTGATGCTGCTAATCGAATGTTATCGATGCACTATGATGAACCGTTTTCAAATATTATCGAACAAATTCTCCTAGAAAATAATATTAAAGTCTGTTTGAGAGAAACTCCAATACAGTATCTAGGAGATAAGAGAATAGAAAAAATAGTGACTAATTTGAAATAATATAAGATTGATATGGTTGTTCAAGCTATTGGTTTCACTCCTAATAGTAAATTGGGGAACAAAAAATTATTAAGACATTTAAATGGAGCATACTTGACAAATGAATACCAGCAAACAAATGTAAAAGATATTTATGCAATAGGTGATTGTGCAACAACATTTTCAACTGTGTTAAATCGAAGTGATGTAGATTTTTCTGTGTCTAATGCTTTAAGAACAGGATATATTGTAAGTCAACATCTCGAAGTGGATAGGTTACACTGAACTAGACAATAAAAATAAGGTGTGTAAAATATAAGAAAACACACTGGAGGAATTGTTAAT
>NZ_JBDGBK010000143.1:0-4442 GCF_040910045.1 Enterococcus sp. RTP21361st1_A6_RTP21361_211029
ACAGATATATGTTTATCTCGATTTAGGAAGTATCAATTCAATGGGATTACCAAATAAAGGCTTAGACTATTATTTGAATTTTGCTTTAGAGAAACAAGAAGCAATCGCTCCTGAAGCACCTTTCTTCTTTTCTGTTGCAGGCATGAGTGTTGAAGAAAATATTGAACTTCTAAGAAAGATTGAAGCTAGCAACTTTCGTGGTATCACAGAGTTGAATCTTTCTTGCCCGAATGTCCCAGGAAAGCCACAAGTTGCTTATGATTTTCCATTGACAGAACAAATTTTAGAGCAAGTTTTTAGTTTCTTCACGAAGCCTTTAGGCGTGAAATTACCGCCTTATTTTGACCTGGCGCACTTTGATCAAATGGCTGAAATTTTGAATAAATTCCCTTTAACATACATCAATTCTATCAATAGTATTGGTAATGGTCTATATATAGACCCAGAAACAGAAGCAGTAGTGATCAAGCCTAAAAAAGGCTTTGGCGGTATAGGTGGCGAGTATGTCAAACCAACAGCACTCGCCAATGTTCGGGCTTTCGCAACCCGACTAAAACCAGAAATCAATGTAATCGGAACTGGCGGCATTCGTTCTGGACAAGATGCATTTGAGCATTTGTTATGCGGAGCGACGATGTTACAAATCGGAACGGAATTACAAAAAGAGGGACCAGCGATTTTTGCCCGTCTGAAAAAAGAATTGACAGAAATTATGACTGCCAAAGGCTACACATCGATCGATGAATTCCGCGGTAAACTTCGCTCATTGTAGCCGATTAGCAAATTGCTACTGAAGGAGGAATGGCATGATCCAGTTTAGAAAAGCGACGCTCTCTGATTTGCCGGAAATGATGGCTCTCTTTGAGATGGGCATACAATCCTTAAAAAAACAAGGCTCACCTCAATGGCAAAATGGCTATGGTCCCACTCGTGAAAAAATCAAAGAAGATATCAATCAACAAGAAAGTTATCTCTTGTTATATGACGATCAAATTGCTGCTTCTGCCGCTTTAGTCAAAGGGGTCGATCCCCTTTATACTGCGATAATCGAAGGTAGTTGGTCAGGGGATGGGCCTTATGCATCAATCCATCGTGTCGTAGTCAGTGACCATTTTAGAGGCAAACAATTGAGTGCACATTTACTAAAAGCGCTAGAGGAAGAAGCGTTAGCAAAAGGGATCCATGATTTACGGATTGATACCTATCAAGCAAATATTGGAATGCAGAAAGTGATCGAAACCTGTGGTTATCAATATCGTGGGCAAGTTGTTTTCCCTATTCCACACGGTGAACGACTGGCCTATCAGAAATTAATCTAATTGATTGGGTGAATATAGTAATATCTGCTGTAATTGCCAGACCACAAGCGGAATGGCTGAGCCATACTAATTCCTTAATTTCCTTAGCGGGTTCAGGTCGAATTTGGGCAGCTTGTTTAGCTCATAAATAAGATGTTTTTTGAAAGATTGATCATGACGGAAAGAAAGATAGCAAGTTTTGCGTAGCTTTATTATGCAGGGCTTGCTATCTTTTTGTTTATTTTTATTCCGAATAGACGAAATTAATTAAATGTATAAAAATAGAGAGTTATCACTTTATTTTAATATTTTGCATATGGTAAAGTTGATTTGAGTAAACAATGGAGGAGAATCCAATGAAAAAAAGAAAAAGTATGCGTAAGGCGTTGGCAATGCTAGCGGCTCTATTGATCACCCTTGGACAAGGGGTGCCTGCGGTTGAAGCATTGACTGTCTTAGAGAATAACGCAGAATCAGCAATAGTCGATTCAGGCTCATCAATCTCAGACGAATCAAATGAATCCTCAGAACCATCTGAAGACCGAACGGCCGATTCTTTCGAAACGGCATCAAGCAGTCAAAGTATGGAAACAGAAGAATCCATTGATGAAAGTCATTCTACTGAATCATCGTCTTCTAGTGAAACGACTGAGGAAACAAGTGAAAGTACAAGTACGTCTGAAAGTGAGACATCTTCCTCAAGTAGCAGTGCGTCGACAACGGATTCAACTAAGGATTCTACAACGCCTAGTATGTCTTCTACTACCGAAAGGCCATCAGGAACCAGTCATTCATCAAAGCCAAATGATACGACAGCAAATTCCACCCAAAGTTCTTCGGAACCAAAGACATCCAACACAGGTTCTTCAGTCAGCCAATTGCCGCCATCCAATCAGCCTATAGCAGATTCTTCCCAGACAGTTGATTTATCAGATAAATTGGTTACCACCCCAACTGATTCTAATTTGAATGGCTATATCTTGCCGTTGTTGAATCAGTTAGCAAATGAACGATCCGCAGCGCTGATTTCAGAAGCGTTGAATCAACTAGGCAAACCATATGAAAAAGATGCGCAGGGTACTGGATTTAATAATCTTTCGTTGCCTATTGCTGTTTATCATGGCGTTTTTGATATAAAAGGGATCGAAACTTATGATCAGCTTAGCCGGGTAGGAAAGCAAACATCACTTGAAAAAGCCGTACCTGGAGATCTTTTGTTTTGGAAAGACGGTCAGCAATTAGTCAAAGCAGCAATTTACCTTGGACAGGATAAACTGATCATGGCAGATCAACCCCAAGCGGAACAAATAGTCAAGGAAGAAAAAGCGGCGACAGAAAACAATGGCGTACGCATTTATACTATTACTGATAAACAGAATAGTACTGCGGAAACAAAACAATTGATCCAAGAAGATCAGGTAAACAAACCAGATGTAGTAGTTCATTTTTCTGACTCGCAAAAAGTAACACCTCATGGACAATCACTAATCGCTAAGTATGCGGCTAGCTATGATTTTCGCAAGAATCCGCAAACAGAAGCATTTGTTGCGGCAATTGCAGAAGATGCTCGGGAACTAGGCTTAACTTATGGTGTGTATGCGTCGGTTATGATTGCACAGGCAATTTTGGAAAGCGGATCTGGTCAGAGTGGCCTTGCTTCTCCTCCGTATTATAATTTGTTTGGAATCAAAGGAACTTCCGGTAGTCGTTCCGTTTCTATGATGACAGCTGAGGATAATGGGACCGGAGAATTTTATACGATCCAAGCTGCTTTTCGTGCCTATACAGGATACAAGGAGTCGTTAAAGGATTACGTTCATTTACTGCGGACAGGAATTAGTGGGAATGCTGATTTTTACAAAAAGGTTTGGCGTTCTGAAGCAAAAAACTACCTGCAAGCGACTGAATATTTAAAGGGGCGTTATGCAACGGATACGAGCTACAACAATAAACTGAATTCATTGATTGCTGTCTATGAATTAACGAAATATGATGAAGCCAAAGCTGGCAGCGGCGTTGTCCTACAATCAAAAGAAGCGATTCCCAAAGAGTATCGGCAGCTGTTGGTGTTTCCTGATTATAACGGTGTAAATTATAATACCTCAGGTTCTTATCCAGTCGGACAATGTACTTGGTATGCTTACAATCGGGTCAAGCAATTGGGCGGCAGTGTGGATGAATATATGGGGAATGGTGGAGAATGGGGAGCAACCGCAAAACGTTTAGGCTATAAAACGGCGGCTACTCCAAAAGCAGGCTATCTGATCAGTTTTAGCCCAGGCACTGCTGGCTCTAGCACACAATATGGACATGTCGCCTTTGTGGAAGCGGTTGGCAAAGATGGCATTTTAATATCAGAGGGCAACGTTATTGATGGCAAAACGATTTCTTATCGAATCATTCCCAATGAGCTTGCTTATTCGCAAAGTGTCAGTTATATTGCCCCAAAATAAAATTTCGACCAAAAACTCTAGCGAATCGTAAAAATTCGGTTGTCAACTTCTGCCACAATTGCTAAGATAGAGCACGTAAAGGACGGTGCCGAATGAAAAAACGTATCAAAAAGAAAAAAGCCTATAAAAAGTATATCCAAGACATATTCACAGGATATGAAGAAATGTTGGAAAATCCTGAGCTCAAGGAGAGATCCTTTAGTTATTTGAAAGAAGAAACAGTCTTGAGACGTGATGAAAACGATCAGATTCGTTTTCGGACTCGGGACATTGATTAAACTGCCTATTTTAGGCAGTTTTTCTTTTTCAAAAATAATTGAAAGTATTTCAGAAAAACACTTGCTCTTTCATACGCTTAATGATAAAGTAGTGAACGTTGGCAAAACACGCCGACAGTCAAAACCTTTCAAAAAAACTTTTTGAAAAAAGGGCTTGACCAAAACGGAAACAGATGATATTATAACGAAGTCGCAAATTTAAGAAATCAATTTGATGCTGATGCAGCAACAAAAAAGATTGAAAAAAGTTGTTGACAAATAACAATTAATTTGTTATTCTAATGGAGTCGCTGATGACGCACAGGAAGTTGTTGAATAAACACTTTCGAAAAAAAACTTTTAAAAAAAGAGTTGACATTCACTTGTTGATCTGATATGATTTAAAAGTTGCTAACGCAGCGCAGTAGACCTTT
>NZ_JBDGBK010000144.1:0-4427 GCF_040910045.1 Enterococcus sp. RTP21361st1_A6_RTP21361_211029
ATTAACCACAATGATGTTCGCTTGACGACTCGTTGGAATGAAGAAGATTTTTCGATGGGAATATTCGGCGTGATTCATGAAGCAGGCCACGGCATGTATGAACAAAACATTGATGAAAAATTTGAAGGAACGCCGATCCACGAAGGAGCATCCATGGGAATCCATGAATCGCAATCTTTATTCAATGAGATCATTATCGGTAGCAATCGTAATTTTTGGGAGAAACAATACCCTTATTTTCAAGAGTGTGCAGAAGGAACTTTCGATGATGTTTCCTTTGAGACTTTCTACAATGCATTAAAATTTACCCAAGCAAGTTTGATTCGGATCGAAGCAGATAGCCTGACGTATGTTTTGCATATCATTATCCGTTACGAGATTGAGAAGATGATTTTCAATGAAGAAGTGAATGTGGAAGATCTGCCAACTATTTGGAATGATAAATATGAAGAATACTTAGGCGTACGTCCGCAAAATGATTTAGAAGGTATCTTGCAAGACGTTCATTGGTCAGGGTCAAGTTTTGGCTATTTCCCATCATACGCGTTAGGATACATGTATGCGGCACAGCTTTTTCATGCAATGGAAAAAGAGATCGATGTCGATGCTGTATTGGCTTCTGATGATTATTCAGAGATCCGCCAATGGTTGACCACGCACATTCATCAATACGGGGCTTCTAAAAAACCAAATCAATTGATTCTGGATGCGACAGGAGAACTGTTAAATCCGCAATATTTATTGGATTATCTGCGGAAGGTTTATTTTTCTGTTTATCAAATCCGCTAATGAGCAAGCCTTTCGTTCACTCGAAAGGCTTCTTCTCATCTTTAAAAAAACCGCACGGGAAACTAGTTAGCTAGACGATAGTCTTTATTGACTTTAGGTTCTGATACTTTGATGGAATCGGACGATTGAATCAGAATGCTAGCAATAGAAACAAGATAAAAAAGACAGGAGTTTCAAAAAATGGCTGATATAGCACCAATTTATGAATATGCCAAATTGATTTTGGGAACTGATCACACAGGGCATGGCTTTGATCATGTCAAGAGAGTAGCCGCAATGGCCAAACAGATCATTGCCGAAGATCAACTGCAAGTAGATGATTATGTTGTGGAAGCAGCGGCATTTTTACACGATACCATCGATGATAAGGTGGTGAAAGATGTGGTGAAAGCCAAAGAAGAAGTGCAGCAATGCCTTCTCGCTGCTGGAGCCACAGCAGAACAAATCAGTCATATATTTACAATCATTGAGAATCTCTCTTTCTCAAAAGAGTTACTGGCAGGGGCACAAGTCTCCTCTTTAGAAGGACAAATCGTGAAAGATGCGGATCGCTTAGATGCATTAGGCGCAATTGGTATTTTGCGTACTAGTTACTTTGGCGGTGCACATCAGCATCCGATCCATGAATCAGAGCGAGCGCCGAAAACGTTCACAAACCACGCTGACTACCGAAAAGGGACCACCGTGATCAATCATTTCTATGAAAAGTTGTTTTTATTGCCTGAAAAAATGCACACGCACTTTGGTAAACAAGAAGCACTGCGGCGTAAAGACTTTATGACAACCTTTTTAACTGAATTTTATAGAGAATGGGATGTTTAGTAATTTTTAATCTTCAGTTCGATTCCTTTGTGTTTCCTCTGTATTTATCTATAATTATAAATAAGGGGAGAGATGGATATGTATTACAAACAAGCGCTGAAACCGAATGAATTATTACCTGCACTTTCTGATTCTGGGGAATGTTTTTTTATCATTCGAGCAGCATTACCCATCCGGAATTATCAAGTTGCCATTTACCGGTACGATGATGAGTATTTTTTATTGCAAGATGAACGTTTATTTAATCAGATCTCTAGTATTTCCAGGGAACGGCAAGGAGATGAAGAACAGATTCTGCCATTCATTGAAGAAGCATTAGAAGACAATCACTATTTTCTAGTGGAAAAAGAGTTTATCCGCTTGGATTTATTGACGCTACAAAAAATGACAACCATTCAATCGTTTGAAATATTGTTTTACGAATTCTTTGATTTTTGAGGTGATGGGTGATGAAAAAAACGGAATACCTAACCATTGAGGATGCAGCACTCGCTGATTTATTTCTTGATCTGGGTGATAAGTACAGCAACCTCGAATTGATTGACGAAGAAAAAGATTTGGATGTGGTCGTTTTGTCAAATAGCGACTGGCAATATCTTTTGGAACAACTGGATGATGAAGTCAAGGAGCAATTTCTTGCACAGACCGAGACTGATTTTCTAGACGAGGAGTAAGAATAGAGGGGCAAATGCCCAATGAATGTATGTAGGTTAAAGAAAAACAGAAGAACACAAAACAAAAAAATATCCGAACGATAGTCGATGAAGAATGCGATGCGCTTAACTTAAGTCCGCATGCATGTAAGTACGCTTGATCATTCAGCTATCGTTCGGATAATTGTTTTGTTTGACGGATTCATTTGTTTTTCAGAGCGCCTGTCAGTCAACATTTGAATAAAGTGAAACTGTATCTTTTTCATTTGGATTGGAGACGTACTTTTTTGATTTTAGCATAACCCCGAAAAATATTGCGGATCACTAACAAGAGACCGATCAGCAACGGAATAGCTAATAAGTAGAGGGAATAGCCATGGACCTGCTCTACCGCAGCAGCATTGGTTTTATTTACTTCTGTCAGCGCCTGTTGGATCACTTGGAAACTGAATACACTCATAAATCCAGCAATGATAAAGAGTACAAACCCTAAATAAGGAATATGAGAAGAACGGCGAAAAAGCGCAAAGCCGATATAGAGCAATAAAAGAAAAAATGGCACACCAAAAGCAAAATAAGGATTCAACATGTTTTTTAACCTCCTTTTATTTATCATACTCCAAAATTTACGTTTTGGGAATTACAGTGTAAGATTAAAAGGAAATAGATTTTTAGGAGGATGTTATGTCAGCTTATCTTATGCCAATCAAGGTTGCATTACTGTTATTTCCATTCTTGGCACTTGCAATCTCGTCGATATTTTTTGTGCGCCAATACCGTAAATTTGGCCGATTTATTTTTTCACGAGCAATTGTACTTTATTCATTTGTTTTTTATCTGCTTTGTGCCTATTTCTTGGTCATTTTGCCGTTGCCGAGTATTGAAGAAGTCGCTCAAATGACCGGTCCCAAAATGGAGTGGCAGTTAGGTGCTTCCTGGCAGCATTTTTTGCAGCAAACGGTGTTACAAATCAATGATCCCACTACGTATCTTCCGGCTTTGAAGCAAAACGTAGTCTTAGAGCCATTATTCAATCTTTTTTTGACACTGCCTTTTGGTGTCTATATGCGCTACTACTTTAAATTGTCTTTTCCGAAGACGATTGTGGCAACCTTTGGCTTATCACTGTTCTTTGAATTGACTCAGTTAACTGGATTATACTTTATTTATCCGCGCCCTTATCGGTTGTTTGACGTCAATGATTTATTTGTCAATACCCTTGGCGGGACCATTGGCTTTTTGGTGACGCCATTGTTCACCTTCCTGTTGCCTACCCGTGAAGAGATGGATGCCGAATCTTATGCCAAAGATAATCGAGTGACGTTTACTCGCCGATTTGTTGCTTGGCTGATCGATTGGGGAATATTGAATTTATTCGCTTGGATGCTTATGATTCTGTTAAGAGTGACTGTGAATAAAGAAATCGATGACTTTACGAATGATTATTGGTATTTTTTACTAGAAGTAGTTCTTTACTTTATTCTTTTGAATTATATTCTCAATGGACAAACGCTAGGAAAAAAACTTGTTCGCATTCGAGTGATGGAGGAAAATCATTCCCGTGTCAGTTTCAGAGCAATTTTTAAGCGTTATGGATTGCTCTATCTGATCTATGTTAGTGCGACACGCATCAATGTGTTGTTTACGCCTTTTATTCAATCTACTAATCAAATGCTCGTCCTAGTGAGTTTGTTGGTTGTGTTGATTTTTGGTTTGATCCAACTTGGATTTTATTGCAACATCCTTTGGGCAGCATTCAAAAAACAACCGCGATTCTTTTACGAAAAAAGAACGGCTACTTATGTAGTAAGCACGATCCAGCGAAACAAGGTTAGGAATTGAGCTGGAAATATGCTATAATCCAAAAGATGTCAATAGAAAGAAGGTGTTTGAATGTCTTTTGAGTCATTTAAATTTCAACCATTTATTTACGAAGCGTTAGCGGAGAAGAAATTTACTTCACCAACAGAAGTTCAAGAAAAATTAATCCCTGTGATCCAAAAAGGTCGCAGTGTCGTGGGACAATCCCAAACTGGAAGTGGGAAGACGCATACATTTTTGCTTCCTTTGATGGATCAAATCGATCCGCAAAAAGATGAAGTGCAAGTCGTGATCACTGCACCGAGTCGTGAATTAGCCACGCAGATTTATCAAGCGGCAAAA
>NZ_JBDGBK010000145.1:0-4202 GCF_040910045.1 Enterococcus sp. RTP21361st1_A6_RTP21361_211029
CATCGTCATTCCTCCTGCTATCTTTTTCTATTATTCTACCTTATCTGATAGTAGATTTAAAACTTTGCAACAGAACCGCTAAAGAGATTGCAACATTGGCCTCTGCTCCGCCAAAATGGGCTAAGAGACAATTATTGTCACTTAGACGTTCATTGTTACAGGTGGAAAGGCGAAGCATGATCTCACCCAGTGTCAATATTTTAGTCATAAAGATCATCCTTAATCTTTTTAAATTCTGTCATGTATTCTTTAGCGATACGCGTGACACCTTTATAGTCTCCAGTTTCAGCGGGCTTCAAAAGATTGCCCCCGACGCCGACTGTTACCACACCTGCCCTGAACCAGTCTTTCATGTTTTCCAACGACACCCCTCCGGTTGGCATAATATTTATCTGTGGCAAGGGGGCTTTGAAGGCAGATATGATTGCTGGGCCATATGCCGATCCGGGAAATAATTTTACGATATCTACGCCTGCTTTTAGAGACTCTTTTATCTCCGTTACGGTTAGACACCCTGGTAAATAAGGTATTTGATACAGGTTACAAACTTCTGCTGTTGCTTGATCGAAGGTCGGACTAACTATAAATTCAGCTCCTGCCATTATGGCTAAATGGGCAGTAATGACATCTAAAACTGTTCCCGCACCAATTACTACGCTAGAATCCAAGTTCTCCGAAACTAATTCCCTAATAACCTCTGCAGCATTAGGCAATGTAAAAGTAACTTCGATTCCCTTTATTCCACCTTGAATCAATGCTTCACAGGATCGTTTTCCTTGTTCTTTAGAAGCTCCGCGAACTACCGCAATGACACCTGATTCTTCAATTTTAGTTAATAATTCTACACGTTTCATTCTTTAGCACCCTTCTCCGTCTTTCAAACGATACTTCCTATCTCATTTCCATTCATCTGCATCCCATACTGAATAGTTAAATGAGGATCTTTCATTTCAGGAAAAACAACCATAATCGAAGTATCCTTATTGTTTTCCTTCAAAAGAGATAGATCAATTTCTGCTAACAACGTATTCTTTGTGACTCTTTCGTTTTCTTCTACTAGAATATTATAGCCATTACCTTGCAATTCCACGGTATCAATCCCCATATGAATCAATGCTTCTTCTCCATGCTCACCTTTGATGATTATGGCGTGTTTTGTAGGAAAAATTGACATAATCGTTCCATTAAACGGTGCATACACCTGTCCATTTTCTGGCTTGATCGCAAATCCTTCACCCATCATTTTCTTTGAAAAAACGGGATCATTAACATCTGTGATTTTTACAACATATCCTTGAACTGGGTTATAGATCTTTTCATGTCCAGCTTCTTTGACAATCCCTTTCTTCTGTTCTTCTTGTTCCATTGCTTCATTAGGGTCGAAAAAGAAATAGACCAATCCGCCAGATACAATCATTCCCGTTAAATGAATAATGAAATAATCTTTGATACCAGTTGCGCTATACAAATAAGTAACAATTCCGGGTATAGCTGCCACACCCATACCAGT
Source organism: Enterococcus sp. RTP21361st1_A6_RTP21361_211029 (assembly GCF_040910045.1). NCBI lineage: Bacteria > Bacillati > Bacillota > Bacilli > Lactobacillales > Enterococcaceae > Enterococcus > Enterococcus sp. RTP21361st1_A6_RTP21361_211029. The sequence goes on from NZ_JBDGBK010000145.1 coordinate 1,511, forward strand.
ACTTTTAGCATGTAACAATCCTGCAACTAAACCCGCAGTTGCCCCACCTGTTAAGGCAAAAAGGAACGGTTTGCCAAATTTTAGATTCACTCCGAAGATCGCTGGCTCTGTGATCCCCAAGAAAGCTGGCAATGAAGCCGACATCAAAAAGCCACGTTTCTTTTTATCCTGAACTTTCCATCCAGTTACTAAGGCCGCAGTTGCTTGTGCAATAATTCCACCAGTAATCATTGCATTAAATGGGTTAAATCCCGTATTCGCTAACAAATCTGTTTCCAAAGCCAAAAATATATGATGCATTCCAGTGACAACAATGGCTTGTTGCGTTCCTCCAATAATCAAACCGCCTAATCCGAAGGGTAAACCAATTACTGCTTTTGCAGCGCCCAAAACAAGCAATTCAATGTATTGGCAAATTGGACCAATGATAATCAAACCTAATAATCCAGCAACTAAAATCGTTGTAAATGGTGTGACAATCAAATCAAGGACATCAGGAACTTTCTTTTTTAGTGCTTTTTCCGTTTTTGCGGCTATAATCGCCACCATTAGGGCCGGTAATACCGAACCTTGATAACCTACAACATTCAAATCTAATCCGAAAAACGTAAATGTAATCGCGTCTGCTACCCCTTTAGCGACATCGCTAGGATTTGGTAACAACGGGTTGACCAACATCAAACCCAGAACAATCCCTAACACTGGACTTCCACCAAATTGCTTCATTCCCGCCCATGCAATCAGTACAGGCAAAAATGTGAAAGCTGTTTTCATCAAAATAGTTGCGATTGTCAAAACATTTGGGTTCATTTCTACACCAAAAGCGTTGATACAATTGATAAAACCGCTAAATAATCCGGTAGCAACCAAAACTGGAATAACTGGAATGAAAATATCCCCTAAAATTCGCGATACTTTTTTAGGTAAAGACATTCCCTCATATAGATCGCCTTTAATATCTGTATTTAACTCAGTACTCGTATTTCCAACCACAATAGCATACACACGATCAACAAATCCCGTTCCAAGAATAATCTGGTATTGCTCTCCAGCAAAAAATTGCCCCTTTACCCCATCAATATTTTCAATCTCAGCTTCGTTAACTACTTTTTTGTCGTTCAAGGTCAAACGCAAGCGTGAGGAACAGTGTCCTACAGCTCGAATGTTTTCTTTTCCACCAATCGCTTCAATGATTGCATTTGCTACCATAACATCTTTATTTTGATTCATTTTTTAACTCCTCCTTAAGGTCTTCCTGCAGATCCATCTGGCAAACGGCACAATGTCCAGTCAGCCATCCGATCATGTGTTGGAAAAGCCGCCGCAGCTTCCTCATCAATATCGACACCAATACCTGGTTGATCATTCAGATAAATGTACCCATCCTTTGCAACCGGTGTTCCCGGAAATACTTTGTACGTATTCTCTTTAATGCTGCAACTCCATTCTTGGATACCGAAGTTCGTGGAAGTAATACTTAAATGCGTATTCACCGCATGCCCGATCCCTGTCATATCACCTGGGCCATGCCACGCAGTTCGCACACCATAAGCATCTGCCAAGGAAATAATTTTTCTTGTTGGTGTAATTCCACCCACCTGACTCAGATGCAATCGCAAATAGTCGATTGTCCGGTTTTGGATAAGCCCCGTCCATTCATGGGGATTATTAAACAGTTCTCCCATTGCTAGCGGAATATTGGTATGGCTTCGTAAATGCTCAAACCATTGGACTTGTTCTGGCGGCAATGCATCCTCTAAGAACAACAAGTCAAATTTCTCCAGCTGATTAGCAAATTTTACCGCTTCACTGGGAGATAAGCGTTCATGCACATCATGACAAAGCTTGATCGAGTCTCCAAATTTTTCTCTCAATTTTTCAAACCCTTCAATCATTGTCTTCATATAAACATCTGGATCGTAGTAAACACCGGGAGTATTATCCTTAGGTAAATGCATCGCCTGATTATTTCCGCCATACCCGCCAATCTGTACGCGAATCTGTTTCCAGCCTTGATCGACTCGCGTTTGCACTAACTCAACAGCATCACTGACACTTTGTGCATCGGCATGAATATAGGCTGGAACAGCATCACGAACCTTTCCACCAAACAATTGATAAAGCGGCATATTCGCCAGTTTCCCTTTAATATCCCAAAGTGCCATGTCGATTCCTGACAAAGCGTTGTTCAATACCGGACCGTTTCGCCAATAGCTACTCACCGAAGCTGTGCGCCAAATATCTTCTATCCGTTGCGGATCTTTACCAATCAAAAATGGTTTTAAGTATTTATCAATCGCTGTTACAACTACTTCATATCTCTGTGTAAATGTTGCACAACCCACTCCATAAATACTTGGGTCATTCGTTGTCACTTTAACTGCTACTAAGTTGATGCCTTCTGGAGCCGTGGTAATTACTTTAATATCTTCAATTACTAGCGCTTTCATCATTTGTTAAAACCTCTTTCTTAAATTTGACTCAAGTATAAGCGAATCCTTTTTTTCTGCCTATAGCGTCTGTGAACTTAAATAAATGATTCAGCATTAGATTCTTTTCCCAAAAATTGAAATTTTTCCCAGATAGTCAAAGAAAAAAACTCCCTAATTAGAGAGTTTTCAGACTGTAGACAAAAGCTGTTCCAAACTCGTAACTCGAGCTTGGAACAGCTTTTTATCTACTTCGTTTCGAA
>NZ_JBDGBK010000146.1:0-4112 GCF_040910045.1 Enterococcus sp. RTP21361st1_A6_RTP21361_211029
TCATTATAAGTGCTCCTTCGTTTTCAAGACAGCGTTAGAGGTTCGGCAAAATTTGCCGAACCTTATATGTTTTTTATGCTCAAAGTTTCAGTAAATCAGATAGAAGTTCGCAAAACGATTTTCGTTAAAATATGGTACTATAGAATCTATTGAGAGACAGTTGGCTCGAACCAATTGAAAGGAGTCTTACCAGATGAATCACATTGTTTTATTTGAACCACAAATTCCTGCCAATACCGGCAATATCGCTCGGACTTGCGCGGCCACCAATACACATTTACACCTAATTGAACCATTAGGCTTTTCAACAGATGATAAGCATTTGAAGCGTGCTGGACTTGATTACTGGCATGATGTTCATATTACTTATCACAAAGATTTAGCGGCATTTATGTCCTTTTTAGGTGATCGTCCACTGTACCTGATCTCTAAGTTTGCCAATCGTGTCTATTCTGAAGTAGATTATACGACTCATGAAGACCAATTTTTCCTTTTTGGGAAGGAAACAACTGGATTGCCTGAAACATTCATGCGCGAACATGCGGACAAATGTTTACGAATTCCAATGAATGATGCCCATGTCCGATCATTGAATTTATCTAACACTGCCGCGTTGATTATTTATGAAGCTTTACGGCAACAAGGGTTTCCAGAGCTAGAATTGACTCATCACTACGACAATGACAAATTAGATTAGATACAATCGATAGGAGAGACTTGTTCGATGCAATTATATTTTACTCGTCATGGCAAAACAGAATGGAATCAAGCACGACGATTTCAAGGAATGATGGGCGATTCACCATTGTTGCCTGAAAGTTATAAGGAGATCCAGCTTTTGGGAGACGCAATCGCAAATGTTCCTTTTGAAAAAATCTATTCAAGTACCTCGTTACGTGCCCGTACAACCGCACAAGGGATAGTGGAAAGATTAAAGCAACCAGTCGAGATTGTTTATACAGAAGGATTACGTGAACTTGGACTAGGCGATTTAGAAGGGCAGTTCATTGATGAAATGCAGGCAAAATACCCGCAAGAGCTGGCTGATTTGCGCCACCATCTTGACCGTTATGACCCAACGATATTTCAAGGAGAGCCCATCGAAGATGCCCTGAAGCGCATTGAAACAGTGGTGATGACTGCTGTGCAAGCCCACAATGGTCCGTTACTTTTTGTCGGTCATGGGGCCTCATTGACGGCAGCTATCCAATGGTTGGCTGGAAAAGAATTGGCACAATTGCGGGAACAAGGTGGTCTTGTTAATAATAGCTTGACCATTTTAGAGACAGGAGCAGATAAACAATTGCCTTTTGAGATGACCTGTTGGAATGATGCAAGTTTTCTAGAAAATCAAGACAGTTTAGATGCCTTACTATAGGTGAAAGGAGCGGCGTCGTGAATCCAGAAAGAACATTTTTTGTCGGCCATGTTGCCGCGATCTTTTTTCAAAATCCTAGCAATTTCTATAAGGTACTTTTAGTCAAAGTGACAGAAAATAATGCGGATTACAAAGAATCTGAGATCGTCGTCACTGGGAGCTTTGGTGAGATCCAAGAAGAGGAGAGTTACCGATTCTACGGTGAGTTAGTCAATCATCCTAAATATGGCGTCCAATTAAAAGTGGACAGCTATCAGCAAGAACAACCTACATCAGAGCAAGGTCTGATCAATTATCTTTCAGGAGAGAAGTTTCCTGGTATCGGTAAGAAGACGGCTGAAAAAATTGTGGGGCTTCTAGGAGATCAGGCGATCGATCGCATGTTAGAGGACCCGGTATTGTTGGAGCAAATTCCTGGATTGAATGAAAGCAAGCGAAAAATGATTCTTGATACGGTTCGACTCAATCATGGGATGGATCAAGTGATCGTTGGGTTAAGCCGCTATGGATTTGGTAGTCAGCTTTCTTTTGCCATTTACCAAGCATACAAAAATGAAGCATTAGAGATCATCCAAGAAAATCCTTATCAATTAGTCGAAGATATTGAAGGGATTGGCTTCAAACGGGCAGATAACATCGCCGATCAATTAGGAATTGAAGCCACCTCGCCCCAGCGCTATCGTGCGGCAGTTTTGCACCAGATTTTTGCCCAATCTTTACAGACTGGGAACACGTATATTCACGCACAAGATTTGCTTGAGCAAACACTTCGGTTGTTGGAAACGAGTCGACCCATCGAAATTCCACCGGATGACTTGGCAAATACGATTATTGGATTGGTAGAAGAAGGCAAGATCCAACAAGAAGAAACGAAGTTGTATGAAAACAGTCTCTATTTTTCAGAGTGGGGGATCGCCAATTCGATCCAACGATTATTAGCTCGCAAAAAAGAAATCAACTACCCCAAAAAAACAGTTGAAAAAACACTGCGAAAAATCGAGAAGCGATTAGGGATCGTCTATGGATCTTCCCAAGAAGAAGCCATCAAAGAAGCCATCCATTCCCCATTATTTATTTTGACTGGCGGACCTGGAACAGGGAAAACGACAGTAATCAATGGGATCGTTCAATTATTTGCTGAATTGAATGATCTTGATTTAGATCCCGCAAAATACACGGAAGAAATGTTCCCCATCTTGTTGGCAGCTCCTACAGGTAGGGCAGCCAAACGGATGAATGAGACGACGGGACTTCCCAGTGGGACGATTCATCGTTTGCTTGGGCTTAACGGCCGTGAGAAGACGCCTAGTGTCGCTGCGAAAGAACTTGAAGGCGGTTTGTTGATTGTTGATGAAATGTCGATGGTGGATACGTGGTTGGCTAATACATTGTTCAAATCGATCCCTACAAATATGCAAGTTATTTTTGTTGGCGACAAAGACCAACTGCCTTCAGTAGGACCGGGACAAGTGCTGCATGATCTTTTAGAAATCGAACAGATTCCAAAACAAGAATTGACCGAGATCTATCGTCAAGGAGATGGGTCAAGCATCATTCCATTGGCTCATGCGATAAAAAATGGGCAACTGCCTGCAGACTTTACCCAAAATCAAAGAGATCGCTCTTTCTTTGCTTGTGATGCTTACAAAATTGAACCGTTGATCGCACAAATCGTGCAACGGGCGAAAGCGAAAGGCTTCACACCGCAAGACATTCAAGTTCTAGCGCCAATGTACCGCGGAGCAGCAGGGATCGATGCACTAAACAAGATGATGCAGGAAATCTTTAATCCAAACGATGGGACCAAAAAAGAAGTCACTTGGAATGAAACAGTCTACCGGATCGGAGATAAAGTTTTGCAGCTGGTCAATTCGCCAGAAGACAATGTTTTCAATGGGGATATGGGACAAATCGTCGGCATTATTCCTGCCAAACAGTCAGAAGACAAAGTGGACGAATTAGTGATCCAATTCGATGCCACAGAAGTTACCTATAAGCGAAATGAATGGAATAAAATCACATTATCCTATTGCTGCTCGATCCATAAAGCGCAAGGAAGCGAGTTCAAAATGGTGATCATGCCGATGGTTCATCAATACCAACGAATGCTGCAACGAAATTTACTCTATACGGCAGTGACCCGCAGCAAAGAGCTGTTGATTTTATTAGGAGAACCCCAAGCTTATCAAACATGTGTGACACATGAGTCCGCCACTCGACTGACTACCTTGCAAGAGCGGATCAACGGCAGCGACGAGATGACACCTTTGCAACGTCAAAGGTTGGCACAGTTTGAAGAAGCAGATGATCCTTTCTCAGAGTCTAACTCACAGACAACAGCCACAATGAAAAGTGAAAAGAAAACAGATACTGCCCGTGAGCCGGTGAGCAGTAAGCAGTCGGTTCAGAAACAGGAACTTGATTTGTTTGCCACAACACCGAGTGAATCCATCATCGAAGAAACACTACCGGAAGGAACTATCTCAAAAGAACCGCTTTCGAGAGAATTGACAATCGAAATGGTTCAAAAAAATGTGGTTGATCCAATGATTGGGATGGAAAATCTTTCTCCATATGATTTTCTCGTCTCTTAAAAAAGAATTTTTTACAGTTAATGAAAATGAGCGCTTTCTTTTGGTTTTTTAGCGAAACATGCTAAGCTAATACCAAAAGGAGGCGTTTTCAAATGGCGAAAGAAACAGATGACAAATTAGAAAAATTAGCAAAAGAATCC
>NZ_JBDGBK010000147.1:0-4071 GCF_040910045.1 Enterococcus sp. RTP21361st1_A6_RTP21361_211029
AATCTGAGCCAGAATGAGGTTCATTCTGACCCAGATTTGATTTTGTACAACCCATCAGTCCTTATTGACAAAGAGCCCAAAAAAATGAAGCTATTCTTCTTTGAATAGCTTCATGAATGGAATAACTAAAATAACAAATAAAATAATATTTAATAGCAGTGTCGGTGCTAAGAAACGAGAGACAAAAAATGAAGTATTGACTGTTGCTATTTTAAATAACAACTGTATCCCCAAAGTTACCATTTCAAGACCCGTAACGAAAATAATCATTCCAAAAAACATGGTGAATATGTTTTGGTATAGCGTTTTATTTAAAATATACATGATCCACACAATCATCGGGAATGCGACAGCATAAATACCAATTATGCCAATATAGTAAAGATCATACAAGCATCCAATGATCAATGCGGTTATAATCAAGTAGTTTTTAGGCAAATATCTGGCACTACATAGGAAGGCAATCAATAGTAAATGTGCACTCGCTATATAATTATCTTGCGTCCAGCGCTCAAGTAAACGGGTTAATTGTCCATCTAACAACATCATCAAGAAAAAAAATGCTCCGGCAAAGTACTTTAAATACGTATTTTTTTTCATGCCTATTTGTCACCCGCCAAACGTTTGATAATAGTAACTGCTTGAATATCATACATTTGTGCATAAGGTTTTACATATACTTTTGTATCTAATCCAAATTCATCTTTGGTGGTACTAACAACTGTCCCAACAGCAAGGTCGGCTGGAGAATTCCCTCCTAATCCCGAGGTTTGTACAACATCGCCTTCTTTCAATTGTGTACTTCCAGTCAATTGACTGATAACCAAGGACTTCTCTTTTTGATCATAACTACTTAGAATTCCAAAAGTTTCGCCGTCTTTCCCGCTGATTCGAACAGGAAAATGATTTGAATTTTGATTTTCAGAAGTCAACAATTCGATTTTTGAAGATGCTGCATTCACTTCAATCACACGCCCAATCAAACCTTTTTGGGACATAACCGCCATATTTACTTCGACACCATCTTTCGTGCCACGATCCACAACAAGCATGTCTTGCCATGTATCTGGTGAACGATTAATAACATTGGCAGTAATTTTTTCATAGTTAGTCAATGTTTCGTTTAACTCAAGCTCTTCTTTCAATGATTCGATTTCTCGCTTGTAATTTTCATTTGATCGAGCAATCTCATCATAACTATCGATTTTCTCTTTTAAACGTTCGTTTTCTTCATACGTGACAAAAAGTTTCTTTACAGAGTTTGCACCGGTTTCGATCCACCGTACTGGAGCTGTAATCACCTTGTCCACGATACCAATCGTGTCGTTGACTGCCGATTGCACAAAACTGGATGAATTCCCAACTGCTCTTCTAGCAATCGTCACACTCAACACAGAAACAACTAAAATCACAATAATTAACGTGATTATGATATTTTTATTAGGATTAAACTTTTTCACAAAGACACCTCAATGAGTTCCAAACTGATAGCCTTAATTTTACCACTAAAACGATGTAAACAAAAGTTAAGTTGTACGTCTTAATGCTTTTTTTGTAATTAGCTTTCTGAAATTTTCAAAAATAAAAAAAGAGACTTGACTGTCTCTTAATCTTTGCTTTGAATAACAGCAATAATTCCCGTTTCAAATATAAAGGATGCTTCATCCGTTATGAATTCATTACTAGCAAATGATGTAGGATGTTCAACCTTCACATTTTCCAATAGGTATTTGCTTTCCATTAATGAAAGATTGTCAATGGGAGTCAGACAACAATATGCCAGATATTTCATGCCCTTTTCTTTACGTATGGAATACTTCCCTGGCAAAAAGAACCGAATGACATTTTGCTTATCTAATAGACTAATATTATGAGCGAAAGGCTGAAACCGTTTCTCCAGTACAATCCATAAATTTGCTAAAAAATGATCGATTCTTCCACCAGTTGCACCGATAATATCAATCTTTGCATTGGGAAAATGCTCAATAGCCATCAATAATGCGAGTTGCGTATCCGTATCGTCTTTTTCTGCCGGAGCTTGAAAAAAATTTTTTGCATTCTGTCGCACTCGTTCTCTTTCTTCAGAAGAAAGAGAGTCAAAATCACCAATCGCAAAATCTAAAGGCAAATCCTCCTCAAGCAGATAAAATGATCCCCGATCAATACCAATGTATTTATCATACTTCTTTAGAGACGGCCAAGTTTGCTTTTTGCCACCTGCAACTAGAAGAATATTCATTTATTACAACACTTCTTTCAATGCTTTGATTTGATCAGCAGGACTGTCCGCGTCATAGATGTAGCTACCAGCAACAAACACATTGGCACCAGCTTCTAAACAGATCCGAGCTGTTTTTGGAACGATTCCACCATCTACTTCGATATCATAGTGATACCCATTTTTCTCTTTCAATTGTGCTAGTTCCTTGATTTTAGCAACTGTTTCTTCGATAAAAGATTGTCCACCGAATCCAGGGTTCACAGTCATTACCAATACTTGATCACACATGGATAGTACATGTTGAATAGCGGCTACTGGCGTACCAGGGTTGATAACAATTTCCGCCTTTACATTTTCATTTAAAATCATTTGAATTGCGCGATGAATGTGGGGAGTAGCTTCGGCATGAACTCCAATTATATCGGCACCAGCTTCGGCAAACGCATGAATATAATTTTCTGGCTGAGTAATCATCAAATGAACATCCAGTGGCAACTTAGTTATCGGACGAATAGCTTTGACAACATTTGGTCCTAAAGTAATATTAGGAACAAATTGGCCATCCATTACATCTATATGGATGTAATCCGCGCCGTTTTTTTCTACAAGTTCAATGTCCCGTTGCAGATTCGCAAAATCCGCACTTAAAATTGATGGTGCTAGTTTAATCATATTCGTTTCCCTCACTTATTTTTCTTTTTATAAATTGGACGACGATTTTCAATCTCCTCTAAAAATTGAACATAGTTTTTATACCGGGTAAGTGCAACTGTTTGCTGTTCAACTGCTTCTTTTACAGCACAATTTGGCTCATTTAAATGCATACACTCACGAAAACGACATTGGTGTGCCAATGCTAAAAATTCTGGAAACTGTTTGGGCAATTGTCCACTATCGATTTCCAAAAAATCGATTGAGCTGAATCCAGGGGTATCAGCCACTAACCCATCATATAATGTCAATAATTCTACATGTCGCGTTGTATGTTTCCCTCGACCTAATGACTCAGAAATTTCGGCCGTTTCCAAATCTAGCTCTGGGACTATTCGGTTAAGCAATGTGGATTTTCCTGCGCCAGATTGTCCCATAAAAACTGTCAGTCGTTCCGGGAAAATTCTTTGTAACTCCAGAAGATCGCTATTATCTGCTTTTGAAACAATGACTTGGTAACCAATTTGTTGGTACAAAGCGGCAATTTTTTGAACCTCACTTTGATCACTCACTAAGTCTGTTTTACTCAAAAAGATAATTGGTTCAATCTCTTTATACTCCAGTGTAACTAAAAACCGATCTAATAGATTAAATGAGAAATTAGGCTGGATCAAACTTGTCACCACTACACCTTGATCCACATTGGCCACTGGTGGACGTATCAATTCATTTTTTCTCGGCAGTATCTCTAACAAGTATCCATCAGTTGGATTACTACTTTCAAAAATAACTTCATCCCCAACAAGCGGCGTGATTTTTCTGTTTCTGAAGTTTCCTCTTGCTCGAGTTTGAAAGATAGTATCTTCAGACTCTACATAATAGAATCCACTAAGAGCTTTGATTATTTGTCCTTTCAAAAATTCTCCTCCTCATTTCTTTTTATTGTAACATATTTATAACTCATGAATAAATTTCTCACCAATAAAAAAAGCCTGAAGAAGACTCTTCAGACAAAAAAATCGGGAAGACAGGATTCGAACCTGCGACCCCTTGGTCCCAAACCAAGTGCTCTACCAAGCTGAGCTACTTCCCGATAATAGATATTAAAAAAATAAAAAGACTACGCGCCCAAGAGGAGTCGAACCCCTAACCTTTTGATCCGTAGTCAAACACTCTATCCAATTGAGCTATGGGCGCAT
>NZ_JBDGBK010000148.1:0-3842 GCF_040910045.1 Enterococcus sp. RTP21361st1_A6_RTP21361_211029
TTTTCAACACCAATTTTTTCGTTGGCTAAAGAACGTGGGGTGGTAACTGTGCCATCAGCTTTTACGCCATCGGAAATTCAAGTTATGTTTGATGAAGGTGCCGATATTGTAAAGGTTTTTCCAGCAGTCACTGTAGGGCCAACCTACTTTAAACAACTGGCCGGTCCTTTTGGTATACGGCCTTTAATGGCAGTTGGAGGAGTGACGATTGATAATATTGCGGCTTTTAAAAAAGCAGGAGTTGTGTACTTTGGGGTAGGATCAAGCATGTTTCAAAAAGCTGATATACAAAACCGCAATGGGCAAGCTATTCGAAAATCAATTCAATCATATTTAGATAAACTAGCTGAAGCAGGAAGTGAAGAAGATGAGTCTCATTAAATTAGAAGAAAAAAATATTTTGTTAAATCAAAGTTTTTCAAACCAAGAAGAATACTTTCAAAAGATTACAAAGAAACTGATGACGGAAAACATGGTAAAGGAGGGATATCTCGAGTCAATCACTAAGAGAGAAACAACTTATCCAACGGGGCTATATATTGGGGAACGCTCAATCGCAATTCCACATACAGATTATCAGTTATCAAATGTTACCGCTATTTTAGTATCCGTTCTTAAAGATAGTTTGCATTTTCAGCGAATGGATGATCCCGAAGAAATGGTTTCAGTGAATGTTATTATTCACCTTTTATTCGATAGTCCCGATAAGCAACCGCAATTATTGAAGGAGTTGATGAGTAAAGTTACCAATCAGGATTTCTTACAAGCAATTATGGAAGCAAAGAGTAAAACAGAAGTTTTAACTGCATTTAATCAATAAATTGGAGGGAAATACAATGAGTAAAAAAACAATTATCGTCGCATGTGCATCATCAATGATTACATCTACAATGGCAGCTAATAAAATTCGGAAAATAGCAAAAACAAATGGATTACCAGAACCTCGAATTTTGCAACTAAAATTTTCAGAAGTTGCAGGTGCTTTAGAATCAAATCAAGTTGACTTTATCGTTCCTACAGGGAAATTACAAGAAAATGTAACCAAAGGAATTAAAGTTATACCTGGAACACCATTTGTTACTGGAGTGAATGAAGAAAAATCTGAATCTTTGGTGTTAGAAGCATTGAAAGAGCTTGACTAGGAGGGTGAAAAATGAATATTGTCATTGATGCGTTAAACTGGATCTCAAGTTTGGGTCCGATGATTATGATGCCTATCATTATCTTGATTTTAGGATTATTTTTTAGAATTAAGCTAAATACATTACTAAAATCAGCGTTGACTGTGGGGATTGGTTTTGCGGGTGTAAATATTATTATTAATTGGTTTATTTCACAGGTAGGTCCATCTGTTCAGTTAATGGTCAAAAATTGGGGTATTCAAACAAGTATTATGGATGTCGGCTGGCCAGCTCGTGCAGCAGCCACTTGGTCTTTTCCTCTAGCAGCAGTTATGGTATTTATTATTTTGGGTATTAATGTGTTGATGCTGATTTTTAAAAAGACCAATACAGTAATGGTCGATTTCTGGAGTTATAATCACTATATTTTTGTAGCTGCTTTGGTTTATTATGCAACGGATAAAAATATTATATTGGCGGTAATCTTCGGGGCGATTGATGCAATTATTAGTTTTAAACTCGCTGATTGGACAACGCCGTTAGTAGAGGATTACTTTGAACTAGAAGGGGTTAATTTCCCGACTGCGAACTCAGTTGGTTGGGCACCCTTGGCTTGGCTACTTAACAAATTGTGGGACCGCATTCCTGGATTAAATAAGGTAGATGCTCGTCCTGAAAAAATTCAAGAGCGGTTTGGTTTTGTTGGTGAGCCTATGTTTATGGGATTTGTCATCGGCTTGGTTATTGGGTTATTAGCAAAAGAACCTGTTGATAAGGTATTGATAGTGGGAATGAGTACTTCTGCAACAATGGTTCTAACACCTAAAATGATGCAAATTTTAATGGAAGGATTATTACCCTTTGCTAATTCTGTTAAGAAATTCTTGAATGTAAAATTTCCAGGAAACAATTTTACAATGGGTGTGGATGCTGCGTTGACAGTTGCTAATTCAAGTGCCATTGCTACGGGTATTATCATGGTTCCGATTACCTTAGTGTTGGCTGCTATTTTACCAGGTAACAAACTCTTACCTATTTCAGATATTGCCTACCAAGCAATGTGGCTATCTGCATGGCCGGTCGCCTTTTCAAAAGGAAATATTATTCGCGGAATACTTTCCACCACGATTATAACAGCTTGTGTGCTTTTAATTGCTACTAGTTTAGCCGGCATACATACACAATTAGCTTTGGCTGGGGGATTCCAATTACCAGCAGGAATGACACAAATATCTACCGAAGATGCAGGTACACACATTATTGGTTTCATTTTAATGAAGATTGCTGAGTTTATTTCAAATATTTTCTAATATTCAGGAGGGCATACAGTGAAAATTTCAAAAATTACAGTCTATAAAGTAAAACCAAGATGGATTTTTGTCAAAATATCTACAGATGAAGGTATTGAAGGCTGGGGTGAAATGATTTCTGGAACTAAGACTGAAACAGTTGTGGCAGGAGCTTATGAGATAGGAAATCGATTCTTAGTTGGTCAAAACCCATTTGCAATTGAACGTCTGTTTCAGGAAATGCATCGTTCATTTTTCCGAGGTGGTCCTATTAATGGAACGATTGTCTCTGGACTTGAAATGGCTTTATGGGATATTAAAGGGAAAGCCTTAAATGTTCCAGTTTATGAATTACTAGGTGGAGCAGCCCGTGATAAAATCAAAGTATATTCTTGGATTGGTGGAGATCGTCCTTCTGAAGTAGTAGAGCAGGCACAAGATCGAGTAGATCGTGGGTTTACCGCCGTGAAAATGAACGCGACAGAAGAATTACACTACATTGATTCTTATGAAAAAGTAGCTGAAGTAGTGGAACGTGTTGCTTCAATTAGAGAACGTTTTGGAGATACATTGAGCATTGGTGTCGATTTTCATGGTCGTGTTCACAAACCAATGGCTAAGGTTTTAGCAAAAGCACTGGAACCCTATCATCCAATGTTCTTAGAAGAAGTGGTTTTGCCGGAGAATGAAGAACATTTCAGTGAAGTAGCCAATGCAGTTGCTGTACCACTAGCAACGGGTGAACGTTTGTATACAAGATGGCAATTTAAATCAATTCTTCAACAGGGAGCGATTGATATCATTCAACCAGATGTAGCTTTATGTGGAGGGATTTTAGAAACAAGAAAAATTGCTGCAATGGCTGAAGCTTATGATATAGCAGTTGCCCCCCATGCACCATATGGACCGATTGCGTTAGCAGCTACATTACAAGTTGATTCTTGTACACCTAATGTGTTTATTCAAGAACAAAGCTTAGGTATTCATTACAACAAAGGGTTTGATTTGTTAGATTTTGTAAAGAATAAAGAGATATTCCAATACAAAGATGGCTTCGTAGATCTTCCGACAAAACCAGGTTTAGGGTTAGAAATGGACGAAGATCGAGTGAAAGAAATTGCACAAGAAGGTTTAGTTTGGACCAATCCTAAGTGGAAAAATTATGATGGTACAATCGCTGAATGGTAGGAGATGAGTGCATGATCAATACGGTTACAGGCCCAATCGAAGCTGAGTCTTTGGGTACAACATTTATTCATGAACATTTATATGTCATTCCTAATGAGTTAAGAAAGTATGAAGATTATACCTTGGATGATATTTATCATAGTATTGCGGAAGTTATGGCTTTTAAACAAGCTGGTGGAAAAACTATCGTTGATTTGACACCAATTAATTATGGACGAAATCCGTTAGCTTTGAAAATGATATC
>NZ_JBDGBK010000149.1:0-3839 GCF_040910045.1 Enterococcus sp. RTP21361st1_A6_RTP21361_211029
TCAAAGGCATTTTTGCTAGCGCTTGGTAAACTTTCTTTTGCGCTTCCTCCAAAGAAGCACCTTGCCCTTCCGCTAAAAATACTCGCCCGCCTGCTGCCACCAATTCTCCTGCTCTTTCAGCAACCCCTGCATAAAACAGTTGAACATCTTCAGCCGCTTTTTGCGGAATGATCATTCCCTGTTGATAGGTTTCTGGATACCCTTCAGCCGCCACGACCACACCAACAGAAAACTGCTGATTCCAAGTAATTTCCGGCTGTCTTCCATTGAGCAATGCATCAATAATCTGAGCTAACCCACTCGTTAGCCGACTCAAAACGACTTGCGTCTCTGGATCTCCAAAACGAGCATTGAATTCAATCACTTTAGGTCCTTCAACTGTGGCAATCAGCCCCGCATATAAAATACCCGTAAAGGGTGTTCCTTGATCAATCATTCCTGTAGCAGCCGGGATCAAAACCGTCTCGATTGCTTGATCGATCATTGACTGAGGAATTTGCGGAACAGGAGAGTAAGCTCCCATTCCACCAGTATTCGGTCCTTCATCCCCATCAAACGCTCGTTTATGATCTTGCGCAATCACCATGGGATAAACTTGCTCTTCATGAACAAAAGCCAGCAGCGAAAACTCTTCTCCTTCCAGAAAATCTTCGATCACAACTTTGGCACCACTTTGACCAAATTTTTGTTCTTCCAACATTTCTTCTACCGCAGCCAGTGCCTGATCCACTGTTGCTGCGACAACGACCCCTTTTCCAGCAGCTAAACCGTCTGCTTTGATTACGATTGGGGCACCTTTTTCTTGGATATACGCTTTCGCTTTTTCACTATCTACAAAAGACTGGTATTCAGCGGTTGGAATCTGATATTTTGCCATCAATTCTTTGGCAAATTCCTTCGAACCTTCAATCATCGCCGCTGCTTTATTTGGGCCAAAAATGTTCAATCCTGCAGCTTGGAAATCATCAACGATGCCATTAAGCAAAGGAACTTCAGGGCCTACAAAGGTCCAATCGATGGCCATCTCTTTTGCAAACGCGATCAAGCTTTGATGGTCTGTTTCTGGGATAGCAACTACCTGAATACCATCGCTGACCATGCCCGGATTCCCTTTCGCGCAGTAGACTGTTTCTACGATCGGATCTGCGAGTAATTTCTTGGCGATTGCATGTTCCCTACCACCACTACCAATAACTAAAAGCTTCATCTGCTCCTCCTGAATTTAATGTCTTTTAATGTCTAAAATGCCGAACCCCAGTAAAGATCATCGCTACTCCGTATTGATCTGCCATTTCGATAGACGCTTGGTCTTTAATACTGCCTCCAGGTTGAATGATTGCCTTGATTCCCCGTTTTGCAGCATATTCCACGCTATCATCCATTGGGAAGAACGCATCGCTAGCTAAAACTGCATCCGTTAATTTTCCAGCTTCAGCAGCTTGTTCAATGGCGATTTTTACAGAACCCACGCGATTCATTTGGCCAGCACCAATTCCAACTGTTTGATATTGGTTCGCTAAAACGATGGCATTTGATTTGACATGTTTTACCGCTTTCCAAGCAAAAGCCATTGCTTCCAACTCATTCTTGCTAGGCTGACGTTTCGTTACGACCGTCCAATCCTTAGGAGATTCTGCTAATGTATCTTGTTCTTGAACTAATAAACCACCTAATACAGAGACCATTTCTGTTTCGACAGGATTTGCTACAAAATCTAACGTCATCAAGCGAATGTTTTTCTTCTTCGTCAAAATATCCAGCGCCGCTGGTTCAAAAGCAGGCGCAATCACGATCTCAAGAAATATTTGATGCAGTGCCGCAGCTGTTGCTTCATCAACGGGGCGATTCAATACGATGATTCCTCCAAAAATCGAAACTGGATCTGCTTCGTATGCCCGTTCAAAAGCGTCAAAAATCGTCGTCGCTGTTCCGATACCACAAGGATTCATATGTTTAAGAGCGACTGCAGTGGGTTCCGTAAATTCTTTTGCGATTCGCAAAGCGGCATCCGCATCTTTGATGTTGTTGTAGGACAATTCTTTGCCGTGAAGTTGTTTTGCACTAGCGATCGAATAAGGAACTGGCAATGCATCTTGATAAAAAGCAGCAGTTTGATGGCTATTTTCTCCGTAGCGCAACGTTTGTTTCAATTCATACGTCAGTGTCAACTTCTCCGGTTCAGATTCTTCAACTGCTTTTGTCAAATAATCGGCGATCAAGGCGTCATAAGCTGCTGTATGGCGAAATACTTTAGCCGCTAAGCGTTTGCGCGTGGCAAGCTGCGTCTGACCGGTTTCCGTCAATTCATCTAGAATGAGGGGATAATCTTTAGGATCAACGATCACTGTCACTGCAGCAAAGTTTTTTGCAGCGGAGCGCAGCATGCTTGGTCCACCAATATCGATATTCTCAATGGCTTGCTCTTCTGTCACATCCGCTTGGGCAATCGTTTCCTTAAAAGGATAAAGGTTGACAACAACCAGATCGATCGGCGCAATGTCATGTTTTTCCATTGCTGCTAAATGTTCAGGCAGGTCCCGGCGACCCAGCAAACCACCGTGGATCTTTGGATGCAATGTTTTGACACGTCCGTCCATCATTTCGGGAAATCCTGTGACCGTTTCTATCGCAATCGGTTCAAGACCAGCCGCTTCCAGAGCAGATTTTGTCCCTCCTGTCGAAATGATTTCGTAGCCGTTTTGTACTAAATTTTTGGCAAAAGATACGATCCCTTGTTTATCTGACACACTGATCAACGCTCTTTTTTTCACGATTGATGGTCTCCTTTATGAATGATTTCAGCTATGACCGCTGGATAGACTCGATGCTCTAATTGATGGATCTTTGCTTCTAAGCTTTCTAATGTATCTTCCGATTCGATACGTACCACTTCTTGCGCAATGATCGGCCCCGTATCGATACCACTGTCAACGTAATGAATGGTGATCCCAGTCACCTTCACTCCATAATGAAAGGCATCGGCAATACCGGATTTTCCAGGAAAACTAGGCAGCAATGAGGGATGCAGATTGATGATTCTATTGGGAAAAGCGGCTAGCAACGTAGGTCCAACGATCCGCATATAGCCTGCCAAAACGATCAGCTCAATCGAATGTTCCGCCAACTCGTTCAACAGTGCGGCTTCGAACGCTGCTTTCGAAGGAAATTTCTGCGGGGATAACTGCAATGTCGGTACCCCCGCGTCTTTAGCCCGTTCCAAGACAAATGCGGCGGCATTATCTGAGAACAGCAGCGCTAATGTAGCCCCTTTGAGTTCTTCTCCTCTAATCGCATCGGCAATTGCGGTAAAATTACTGCCGTTTCCTGATGCAAAAACAGCGATCCTCATAGCGGATCTCCTTGTAAAAGAACCGCATGTTCTTGAGCCTCCGTTACTTTACCAATAACGTAAGCTGCTTCATTCTGCTCGTTTAACAAAGCTAGCACTTGTTCTTTCTTCTCTGGTGCAACAGCAAGAACCATCCCAATCCCCATATTGAAGATCTCATACATTTCATGGGCCGGGATTTTTCCATAAGAAGCTAGAGCCTCAAAAATCGGCAGTTGCGGCCACGTTCCCAGTGTGATTTCTGCTGTTGTCTGCGGCGGCAACATCCGGGGAATATTCTCGATAAAGCCGCCACCCGTGATATGCGAGATACCGTCAATTAATTGTTTTTCAAGTAACGGCAGTACAGCGGATACGTAGATTCTCGTTGGTGTTAACAATTCTTCTCCGAGAGTTTTTCCGCCTAATTCCGGCAACTTCTCTGCCATTTGAAAACCTTGCTGTTCAAAAAAGATCTTGCGAACCAATGAATACCCGTTTGAATGGATAC
>NZ_JBDGBK010000150.1:0-3826 GCF_040910045.1 Enterococcus sp. RTP21361st1_A6_RTP21361_211029
ATTCGAAACGAAGTAGATAAAAAGCTGTTCCAAGCTCGAGTTACGAGTTTGGAACAGCTTTTGTCTACAGTCTGAGCTGTGACAAATGATTTGTCACAGCTTCTCTAATCTTAATGTACTTAGTTTAAAGAATAAGCGGCAATTCCTCATAGGACAAGCGACGTTCATCAATCAATTCTCGATACCAATAGGCTGATTTTTTCAAAGAACGGGTACGGGCAGCATTTCTTTCGATCCGCACCAGCCCATAACGGTTTTTAAAGGCATTCATCGGTGAGATACAGTCGGTAAAAGCCCAGAGCATATACCCCTCGCAATTCGCCCCTTCTTCCACTGCTTTTAAAAGCCAATAAAGATGTTGGGAAATGAATTGGATCCGATAGTCATCTACTACCTGACCATTCTCATCCATGAACGCCTCTTCATTCTCCCGACCCATGCCATTTTCTGTGATCAGCCAAGGAATGTTGCCGTAATTTTCTTTGAGGTAGTTTGCCATGTCATACATGACTTTCGGATAGATTTCCCACCCTCTAGAACGATTCATTTGTTTGCCGGGAAGATCAAAGTTCTCATAGAATCGCTCCGGATGAAACGGTGTTTCAGCATTCCACTGATAATAAGGTGCCCGCACACGCTTTGGATAGTATTGATTGATTCCTAAAAAATCAACCGTATGTTGTTGGATCACTTCTAAGTCTTCTTTTGCAGGATCAAAATAAATATCATGCTCTTTACATAATGCAATCAGTTCTTCGGGATAAATGCCTTTAATCATCGGATCAAAAAAGACTCGGTTGAAGAAAAGATCGTACATTTTTTTCGCTTGCTGATCTTCTTTCGAAGAAGAACGAGCATACACCATTTCAGGATTCAATACGCAGCCGATTCTGCCTTGATAGCCTTTTTCATGATATGTTTTTATCGCTAATGCAGAAGCTAATGTTTTATGATAATTCCATTGCATCCATTTCTTCGTATTTTGTTCATGGGGCCAGCGAATCGCATCAAGATAGCAACGGGTCTGGATCACGATAGGTTCATTGAAAGTGAACCAGTGCTTGACCCGATCACCATAACGTTCAAAGGCGATTGCTGCATACTTGCTATACAATTCGACAACATACCGAGAACTCCAGCCATCATACGTGTCTAATAAGTAAGCAGGCAATTCATAGTGTTCCAGACACAACATGGGTTCTACTCCTGCAGCAAGCAATGCATTGATCACCGCATCGATATGGGCTGCATATTCTTCATCGACGATCAACTTCTCATAGTCGGTAAAAAAGCGTGCCCAATTGATGGATGTGCGATAATGTGTCAGATGTATCTCTTTCATCAGCTCAATGTCTTCACCATACTGTTCCATGAAGTTCGTTGCAACGGCCGGTCCATAGCCTTCATGCCAGACAAAACGCTCTTGTTGATACCATTGATCCAAGAAAGAATCCTGACCCGCTTTTTTTCCTTGCCAGCCTTCTGTCTGCCAAGCAGAAGAAGCGGCCCCTAAGATAAATGTTTCTGGTATTTCAATTAACATAAGCCTCTCCTTTTTATGCCACTTCGTTCGTTGAACGATTCATTACGATAACGAATGGCAAATAAATAATGATCGATAATAAAATACAGATGATTTGTGTGACCACTGCACCGATGTCTCCTGCTGTAGCTAAGTAGGCATTGACGATTGGCGGCATTGGCCACGGTACCATCACAACCGCTTTTGCTGCAAAACCGATGGATGTAGCAATATAACCCACCGTGCCGGTAATAATCGGGGTCAGAATAAATGGAATCGCCAAGATCGGGTTCAGCATGATCGGCATACCGAAAATAACAGGTTCATTGATATTGAAAATGCCTGGTGCTAAGGACAGCTTCGTGATTTGACGCATATCTTCACGCTTGCCTGCAATCAAGATAGCAATCAGCAAGCCAATGGTGACACCTGATCCTCCCATACTCATATACATATCCCAGAATGGCATCGTAATGATGTTAGGCACTTCTTTTCCTGCCTCAAAGGCTTCTGTATTCACGGCGATAGCCGCTAGCAGTAATGGTTCACGAATTGGTTTGACCATCTGATTGCCGTGGATACCAATGACCCAGAAAACTTGTGCAATAAACATCAACAACAAGATACCAGGCAGACCTTGTACTATCCCTTCTAATGGTTTTTGCACAATATTATAAATGATATCGTAAGCATACATTCCTGTGATGGCTTTGATAGCAAAGCCAACTGTCGCAATGATCGTTACGGTTAATATTGTAGGGAAAAGCGCCGAGAAACTTGCTGAGACATTGGCAGGAACACTTTCCGGCATCTTGATTTGCAATCTTTTTTGGCGGCAAAGCCAGGCATAAAGTTCAATTGATAGGATTGCCACGAACATGCCCAAGAATAAACCTTTCGTATCTGTATATTGTTTCGCTAAAACATTCTCGGCAATAACAGTAGCATCTTCATGTAAGAATTCAAAAACCATCGGATTGACCGATAAGTAAGACATCACTGCAATGATCCCAGGGAAAACACCATCGATTTTGTTCAGTTTTGCCAGTTCGATCCCAATTAAAAAAACAGCATAAATCGTTAGAAAACTAAGTGTTACATAACTGACTGCCGAAGAGATCGGCTTTAGATTTTCTAAAAAGCTGAGCGCATCAATTTTTGCTAAGCCGTTCTCCGAATCAAAAACCATTGCTGAAAATAAGGTCCCAAAGGCACCTGTGATAATGACTGGTATCAAAGCGGCAAAAGCGTTCTTAATTACCATGATGTACCGCCAACTATTGATTCTCGTAGCAACTTTACCTAAGCCATTTGCCAATCGATCCATAAACCCTTCCATTTTTACTCCTCCTAGCTCCTCTATGATTAACCAAAATAAACAAACCAAATGCAACCGATTACAATCTCAATTTACTGGATTTTTTTCATTCTGTAAATCGTCGAAAGAAGCAAAAAGCTGAGTATGTAAACGTCGAGGTTTACATACTCAGCAAAATCGATTATGCTTCAAAAAAGGAGGAAATGATTTGGCTTACTATCATGATATTGCAGCAGATATTCGTACACAAATCAGTCATGGAAAGTATGAGAAGAATCAGAAGCTGCCTAAACAAACTGAATTAGCCATTACGTATAAAACTAGCCGAGTAACCATTCAAAAGGCGTTGAATTTGTTGCAAGTAGAGGGAATCATCTATGCCAAAAAAGGCACTGGCACTTTTGTCAGTGAAGCCTATTCTACCTTCGATTATAACGCCCGAGTGAACCGCGGATTAACCAAGCGCTTAGGAAAGACTGGCAAACTCACAAGCAGAATCATTTCCTTTGATACGCTTTTGGCTGATGAGCAAGAACAAACAAAATTGAGACTTGGTAAAGAAGATCGAATCTATGATATTGTTCGTTTGCGATTATTGGATGACGTCCCGGTCGCGCTGGAATATACCATTATGCCAGTCGCAGTGATTCCCGGCATCACCGAAGAGGTTCTCAAAGCTTCCGTTTATGAATATATTTCCAATACATTGCACTTACCGATTGGCACATCGATTCGAAGGATCAAAGCCGACCGTCCAGATATCTATGACCAGCAGCATTTGATTTGTTCCCCCAATGACCCCATTTTAGAAGTCGAGCAAACGGTTTACTTAGAAAATGGGATACCTTTTGAATTTTCACAATCCCGGCATCGATACGATATGGGTGACTTTATTGTCGCTAATAACTGATCTCTCTTTTGATCGGTCAAAAAGCCCGACATTTCTTGCTGCATTCTGCAAAAATGGTGGGCTTTCCTCGGTTACT
>NZ_JBDGBK010000151.1:0-3688 GCF_040910045.1 Enterococcus sp. RTP21361st1_A6_RTP21361_211029
CCTTTAGCCGCGATTCGCGGACATGTCCAATTGATCCAGCGGCGTGGAACCAAACACCCAGAAGTCATTCCTTCTTCACTGGCCTTTATCGATAAAGAATCGAAGCGTTTGGAAACATTGAGTAATCAACTGCTGGATTTGGAAAAAAACCAAACCCAAGAAATAAGTCTCGTTGATGTCTCGCAGATCGTGCGAGAAGAATGTGAAAAACAAGCAACGATCGTTCCGCAATCGATTGAATATTTTGTGGAAAACCAGTGTAGGAAGCAAGGGCACAAACGTGACTTCCAACAGATCATCCAAAATCTTTTAGAAAATGCAGCGAAGTATTCACCAGCAGATCAGCCCATTCATGTGAGACTGACACAAGATCAAACGCACTTGTCTCTAACCGTTGCCGACTTTGGTATTGGGATCCCAATGATAAGAAAGCGTTGATTTTTGAGCGTTTCTATCGAGTGGAAGATTCTCGTTCCAGTCAAATTTCCGGTTCAGGAATCGGATTATCACTGGTAAAGCAGCTGGCCAACAAGTATCATGCTGAAATTACCGTCACGGATAATCAGCCGCAAGGCAGTGTCTTTAAAATTGATTTCCCAAGTGAAAGAGAAAGATGAAGATTTTTTTAGATTTTCTTCAAGCATTTTTGATTCTTTTTTCTGAAGGACTTGTTATTCTAAATATATAGAAAAAAGGAATAGACAATTAATTGGAGAAATGAAACATGAAAAAAACAACAATTTTGTTCGGAATCGCTGCCCTAGGATTATTGGCAGGATGTACACAAAATAACACTGGAAATTCTGAACCTGCACAAAACAGCAGTTCAAGCTCAGCAGTCGCATCATCAAATGAAACAACTTCTTCGCAAGCTGTGGACAGATCTTCAAGCAGTGCAGCCATCGCAAATGGCGGTTTGCCTACAGTGACAGTAGAAGAAGCCGTCCAAGTGTTCCAAAACAAATATCCAGATGCAGCAATCACATCGCTTGACTTGGATACTTCTTTTGGTAAGTACTTCTATCAAGTTGAAGGCGTAGACGACACGAATGAATTTGAACTAAAGATCGATGCAGAAACAAAAGAAACTTCTGAAGAAAGAACCGAAAAACTAGATGCGGACGAACAAAACGGTGTCAAAAAAGAAGCCGATCAATTGGATCTGACCAACTTGCTTTCATTGGAAGAGATTTCCGATAGTGCTGTGAAAGAAGCTGGCGGTGGACAAGCAACAGATTGGGATCTTGATAAAGAAATGAATGTGACTTATTGGGAAGTCAAAGTTGAAGACGGCAACAAAAAAACAAATGTTAAAATCAATGCGCAAACAGGAGAAATTTTAGAAACTGAACAAGATGACTAGCAAAAGCGATAAGCAATAAAAAAAGCAAGGCAGCGAATAATGAAACTTACGCCAGTAAGCGTTCTTTCGCTGTCTTGCTTTTTATTGATTTGGCTTTACTTCTGTGAGAGGTTTGACTCTTCCGCCTATTTTTGCTGCAAAGGCTTCCGACTGCTTCCGATCTTCAAAAATCCACAACTTGTCAGGTATTTTTTCACGAGTGCGACGACCATCTTTGCCAATGTAACCATGCAAGACTTTAACAACATACATTGTCATCATCCTCCCATAAAAATTACCTTTGATTATACAAAAAAGTGCTCTAAATGCAATTAATCTGTCTCGAGATTAATTTTTCGAGGCAGCCGATAATGTCGCATAATCTGAAAATACTTGATGGATCTCAGGAAAGCTGCGCTTCAAATGGACTAGGCGATAGGTCTCTTTACTCAAAAAACAATGTTTGGAAGCGCCAGTTGTGACTAACTGATTGTTGTCAGTTCTATAAATCTCATAACGAAAATCAAGTCGAGTACCGGTGTAATGATCGACGAGCACATCGATGCGTACTTGATCCTCATAACGGATCATTTCCTTGTATTGTGCATTGACTTCAAGAACGGGAACAATCAAACCCGCTTCTTCGATTTTATGGTATGGCAATTGTAAAAAGGCGAGCATATCTACTCGTGCTTCTTCGAACCAACGGATGTAATTTGCATGGTGAATGATTGCCATCTGATCGGTTTCATAGTAATGAGGTTGGCGGATATAGCCGGAATATAAGGACATCAGGGTTGCTCCTTTTCATAACTGTTTTCATCAGCATAATACAAAACAAGAGAAATGCAAAGTGCCTTCTCTTGTTTCGGGACTATTTAAATTCAGCAAACAGGTGATCAATCGCTTGATAATCGGTTGCGGATAAATGGATATCCAATGCCTGCGCGTTGTCAGCAACTTGACTGGCTTGTTTTGCACCTGGAATAACTGCTGCAACTGCAGGATTTTTCATGTACCAAGCCAACACAAGTTGAGGAATCGTTGCATCATAAGAGGCAGCGATTGGTCGCAATTGGTCGACAGCCGATACGATTTTTTTAAAGCGATCACCTTGAAAGTCCGGCTTTTTACTACGGATATCGTCGTTTGAAAAGGTCGTTTCTTGTGTGTACTTTCCAGTCAACAACCCGGATGCTAGTGGAAAGTACGGAACAAAACTGATTGAATGTTCAGCTAAATAAGGGAAAAGTTCTGATTCAGCTTGGCGATGGATCAAACTGTACTCATCTTCCACAACATCAACGTACCCTTCGGCATTGGCTTCTTTTAATTGTTCAAGTGTGAAGTTGGAGACACCGATCGCACGGATTTTGCCAGCTTCTTTCAGTTGATGCAATGCGCGAATCGCTTCTTCTTTAGGGGTGGTTTCATCTGGAAAATGAATATAAAATATATCCAGATAGTTGGTTTTTAAGCGTGTTAAAGCTTCTTCAACGGCTTGGGTCAGGAATTCCGGCGAATTATCTTTTTTGTTTGGTTCTTCTGGTCGATGAGCTGCTTTAGTGGCAATGATGACTTGATTGCGATCGAACGCTTCTTCTTGCAAGACATCACCGATCAGTTCTTCTGATCGACCTTCACCGTAAATATAGGCAGTATCAATCAAATTGATCCCATTGCGCAGCGCCGTCCGCACAATTTCCTTGCCTTCTTCTTCATCTAAATTTGGAAATAAATTGTGGCCGCCGATGGCATTTGCACCTAAGCCAAGGGAGCGTACATAGACTTGTGATTTGCCGATTTGAACATCTGTCATAAAGCAATTCCTCCTTCTAATCTCTTCTTTTAGTGTAAAGGAAAAACTTGAAAAACGATATTCATAAGTATTGAAAAAGCCTATGAAACAGCTTGACATTTCCAAAGGATTCTTGTAGTTTATAGATAATATCAAAAATCTGTGAAAGATCGAGTACGTCATTATTGGACCTTCAAAGAGAAAACTGCCATGGCTGCAAGCAGTTTAGGACAAATGTCGGAAAGACAATCTGGAGATGAACAGAAGAAAAGCTGTTCCGTGAACGAGCGTTAATCGAAAGGAGAATGAAAGTTCTCGAATTTTAGGTGGTACCGCGTGTAATAACTCGCCCTTGTGTAGAAAACAAGGGCGAGTTTTTTGCTGTGAATCACTGCGATTGACCTGCGAAGCAGGGCAGAGCAGATGATGAACAGTAGTAGGCGACCGGAGGGAGAGTAGTCACCGCTTTTCGAATCACTGCGATTGACCTGCGAAGCAGGGCAGAGCAGATGATGAACAGTAGTAGGCGACCGGAGGGAGAGTAGTCA
>NZ_JBDGBK010000152.1:0-3666 GCF_040910045.1 Enterococcus sp. RTP21361st1_A6_RTP21361_211029
AGCTAAGGTTATAACGAAGATAGTAGCCCACGGCTACAATAATCACATCCTGCTGAAATTGCTTTCCTTTAAAATGATTCATCGTCATTCCTCCTGCTATCTTTTTCTATTATTCTACCTTATTTGATAGTAGATTTAAAACTTTGCAACAGAACCGTTTGTACAGGTGTAGATAAGTTGGTACTTCTTGATACGGAAGCAACTGAATCCAACTATCATGATAAGCATGACGGATGACAGAATCAAACCCACAACATTCGCAACGATGCGCTTCTCCAGTTAATAAGCCGGTAAATACATTGGCCATACGGCCATGAACGCGCTCTTTACTAATGGCATCTTTTGAAAAGGTAATATGGGAATCTTTGATGTTCAAAATTTGTTTGATGGAATGACTTGTCTTTTCATCCGTACATTTGATATTCTTAGTTATGGACATTTGGTTATCCTCCTATGATTGTTTTTGCCGATTTAATTATAGGACAACCAGATGTCTTTTTGTTATAAAAAAATATTTGGCGTCACTACTCAGTTTGAGTAACAAAACCAAATATTATAGAACCGGCTTTTTCAGTTTTTTCCCTTCACAAACAACATCGATGATTTTCTCGGCATGGGTACGGGTATCATTCATTAATTCTGTATCGGTTGGATATTTGATGTTTTGTGGAGCACAAGTGGCATCCAAAATCAATGTTCCGGAATTGAAATCGTCATAAGAATCGTTGTCCTTATCGTCTTTTTTCTTGTCGAAGACGAGTATTTTTTCATTGATTTCTATCAACGTTGTTTCGTCCAAGCGTTTCCGGAAATAGACCATTGTAGAGCATCGAAAGGCTTGGCATCTTGATAGCCCGGCAAACCGATGAAGAACTATAAATACGGGTTTTCTTGAATTTGTAAGACCGTTTCTTCGTCGCTATAGCTATATTCCTTTTGAATCAGTAGAGCTCCGAAGGTCATGCGAAAGGGTTTTGCGACGTTTCCTTTTTTTTACGAAAATTTTTAGCGTAGTCTTTTTCAAGTTCAGCCCATGGAATGAGCTCTGCTTTTTGAATCCAACGGTTAGACGGATTCATTTTGAGACCTATCGGTTGATTGAAATCTTCAAAAGCCAATTGAACGGTTGTTTGTAATTTATACATGAAAAGCCTCCAAAATTGAGTGGTACTCCACACCATTCTGATGGTGCATAAGATAAAAAATTAAAGAAGTGCCTGTCATTTGTCTGATTTAAGCCAAGGTTTGACAAATTTTGGATATTCCAATTAATACTGTAAGCGGTTATATTTAACTCAGGGAGGTAGATGAATGTGAATACAAAAGATTTAAAACTGTTAGAAACCATTGTACGATCACATGTGACAAACTCTCAACAATTGAAATCATTAGTACATTTTTCGACTAGGCAGATAACTTACTCTATAAAAAAAATTAATGATGAATTATCCCTTCATGGATTGAGTCTGATAAAGCGAAGTAACTCAGGGGAGTGGTTATATGAAGCCAATGATCTTCAAAAACTTTTGATATACATGAATCAAGCAATGGTTTTTAAAGAAGGTGCGATTCCTGAATATATAAACGATGATTTGGCTTATAGTGAGATAAGAAGATATTCGGAACTGTTATTTATTCTAGCCAACCCCAAAAAAGTGACAACCCAAGAAATAATGGCGTTTATTGGTATCAGTAAAAATACGGCTAGAAACGACTTTTCTAAAATAAAAAAAGAGTTGCCACCAGACTACACTTTGATATTTGATCCCCAAAATGGCTATATGATTGAATCAAGCATGGCAAAGCTTCATACATTGCTCTTAGAAGTTTTCAATTATTTATTTGAAAGGCATGCAACAGTTAACCGTTTTGAGTCACTCTTTTCTGAAGAAAGGGAATTTGTTGGTTTTTTTATTCACACCTACGAACAAACTTTTAAATTGAAATTTTCTGATAATTCACTAACCAAACTTTATTATTTGATAGGTTTATCACTTTCTAGTTTTAAAAGAAGGACGAAAGGACAGATTGATTTTAGTTATGATTTACAGGAATTAGATGAGTTTCAAATGATTCGAAGCTGCATTGATCAACATTATCAACATGCTGAGATAGCTATAGATTATGAATGGTTGACGCTTCTGTTTTTATCATTCAATACAATTTCAAATGAGTTTGAAATTTTAGATTCAAGAATCTATCAAGTAATTATGGAGATGATTACCTTATTTCAAAGTAAATCAGCTATTCGGATTAGTAATAAAGAAGAGTTGACCAATCGATTGATGAATCATTTACGACCTGCAATCTATCGAATTCGCTACGAATTACCATTTGAAATAGATGATTTAGCTGAAATTGTTAAGGAAAACCATGAAGTTAGTGCGGTACTTAATTTTGTTAAAGAATCCATTGTACCTTTGGAAGCATTTTTGCGTAAGACGATTCCTGAAACTGAATTATATTTGATTTCTGTTTATTTTTGTTCGGAGCTATTAAATTCTTCTATTATCGAAACACCTGTTAGAAAAAAGGCAATCGTCGTATGTAGCAATGGATTGATTATGGCCAATGTAATGGCGAAAACATTGAAAGAAATTTTTCCAGATATTCAGTTTGTTGCTAGTTCTTCGGTCAGAGAGATGGATAAGTTTGTCGAAGATGTTGATTTGATTTTTAGCAATCAACCATTGAAAAGTGAAATTCCATTATATATTATACAACCGATTATGAACGAAGAAGAAAAAAAACGCTTGCGGAACCGTGTACTCATTGATTTTTCTACGAATAATATCAGCAAAGAGACTAGGAACCTTACTGAAATTATTAAGCGTTACTCTGCTGTTCAAAATGAAGAAAGTCTACAAACTGATATTGAGAGATTTTTAATTAATTATGCAAATTCACTAATATATCTAGATCGTCAAAGTAAACAGGCACAAAAGATATCTTTTGTGGAATTGCTTGTTTCTGAAGGGATTATTCTTGTATCTACGAAACAACTTACTTGGCAGAACGCGATGGAATTGTCTTGTCAGCCTTTATTAAAGGAGCAGGTAATTAATCAGAACTATCAGACTATTTTAATGAGTCAAATGGCGGATGAAGAGGCTTATTATTTTCTTAATAATCGTATTGCTATTCCACATTCATCGCCAGAAAATGGGGTAATTAAGGGCGGTTGCTCGTTACTTATATCAGTTGATCCAATTATTTTTCCTGGAAATAGGCCTATCCATTTTATTTCCCCTTTTGCAATTGGAAAGAAGGAAAATTATTTACTTGCGATTAACCAATTACTACAACTTTCTAAGGACGAGGAATATCAGCAAGAAATACTTCTTTGCACGACGGAAGATGAAGTGAGAAAAAAAATAAAAAATTTTTTAAGGAGGAAGCAATATGTCAATAACGAATTTTCCTGAATTAACCATCATTCTAAGAGGATATAGTTTTGAAGAGGCGATGTTTGTCATGGAAGAATTGGCTGCGATGAACACTTCGGTAGGAATTGAAGTAACAACCAATAATGATGACTTTGCACGTATCATCACAGAAGGCAACAAAAAATTTGGGCAACAATTATTGATTGGTGCAGGGACAGTTTTAACATTTTCACAAGCAGATCAAGCAATTGCTGGTGGTGCGAAATTTTTATTAGGACCA
>NZ_JBDGBK010000153.1:0-3623 GCF_040910045.1 Enterococcus sp. RTP21361st1_A6_RTP21361_211029
GTTTTGGGATATGAAGGACCAATGAATAAGGATCAGAACTTGGAAGAACTATTTGTCGAGGTTGTAAGGAAATCACAGGAAGAACGATAGTATGATCAATTATATAGCCTCTGAATACCTGAAACATAAAGGTACTTTCGTTAGGAAAATAGCATGGATAGCCCCTATGCTAACGGTATGTCTTAATGTGCTTGCTCCTATGTGGTATCAGCAGAATTCATATAACTGGTGGTATGTGTTCTTGTACCCCGGCTGCGTGACGCTATTATCAATCTTGATAATCCAGAGAGATAGCGGCAAATTACAGTTTAGGGCCATATTGTCGTTACCTGTCGACCTAGAGCGGGTATGGTATGCAAAGATAATCACCTGCATACTTTATGCGGCACTCGCCAATGCAATTCTGATGTTGTGCAATATTGCAGGTGGTTTCATTATTCAACGCATCTTCGGCATACCCATGACGATCAGACCGATGCAGGCATTGTTCGGAACGCTCTGCATCATTCTGGCAAGTGCATGGAATATACCACTATGCTTATGGCTGACCAAGAAGGTGGGTGTATTCGCCACTCTCATATTGAATGTTGGAATGAGCCTGACGCTGGGGATATTGGGGGCGGACACAGGCCTTTGGTTCCTGTGCCCTTATAGTTGGGTTGATCGCCTTATGGTTCCCGCATTGGGAATATTGCCGAATGGAGCATCAGTAGAAGGAAGTGCCCTGTCGACTCCCTTACTGTTGGGCATCGCGGTACTGTGCCTGTCGGTGTTTCTACTATATGGCCTTGCGAAGTCAACGGCAAGATCCTTTATCAAGCAGGAGGTTCTTTGATGTCGGGTATTATCAGATGTCTTCAAGCGGAATGGCTTAAAAGCAGGCATACGCCATTACTTCTGATCCATGTTCTCTTCCCTGTGATCGGGGCCTGTGTTTTTGCTGGATATTTCCGTATATCAGGTTGGGGATGGATGACGGCTGTGACGACTTTTTTAGAAGTTGTGGCAATTGTTTTTCCACTTGTTATCTCTATCGTCGTAGGTATGACGGTCGAACTTGAAAATGAAGCAGGTCATTTTCAATCAATCCTTGGCGTGGTTCCTTCGCGCATGTCAGTATATATCGGAAAATTGGCATATCTTATCATTCTGGCAGCTTCCGCAACGGCGCTTTGTGTCTTCTTATTTGCTCTGCTTTATTCAAGCGTTCCATTCTCGTTCTATATACGACCACTTACCATGTTGATATTGTCTGCAATACCACTGTATCTTATTTCCATACTTGCTGGTTTCACTCTAGGTAAAAGTGTAGTTATGGGTATAGGTATTACAGGAAGCCTATTATCGGCATTGCTGGCTACGGGACTTGGAGACTGTATCTGGAAGTTCCTTCCGTGGGGCTGGGGAGTGCGGTTTATAGATTATTGTGTCTTGAGATATGTTAATGAGGAACAGTTTTATTCTGGATTATATGAACTCCAACTAGGATTCATGATCATGCTTGTCTCTTCAATGGTGCTATTCATCGTAAGCCTGATGTGGTTCCACAGATGGGAAGGGACAAAGGGATATGAGTAAAATGCTGCCGCTGCTCTGTGCTGGTATCGCATGTCTATCTCTTACGGGCTGTTCGTTGCAAGAGGGGAACAGCGAATATCCCGGAGAGCAATGTTATTTGAATAAGGATAACGTGACGAAGTTCTCCTGTATGGGAAATGACTACACCATTCTAGAGGATACGGTCTCCAACAACGGTCTCGGGGCATGGGTCGGGTATGTCCGACAACTTGTTGCTGTGGACGAGACGGGAAAGGTAATACTTCAAGAGGATCTTAAGAATGGTACCTTGCAGACTCTGGCGAAGATATCGGATCTGGTGGATAAAGCCCCTGGTAAGTCCCATGTTCTTCCATTCGTAAATGTGTATGCAGCTTCTGATGCCGGCGACTATCTGATTGTGGATATAGATGGCGAGTATCACAAAGCTGTCATAGACGAAGATGTCAGAGACGTGGATAGGGTGTTTGATTTTAAGGACATGCGACAATCCACGAGTTGCGGATTCTCGGTCAATCCCCGAGATGCGACCCAGATTCTTTGTGATGGCGTAGTCTATCAAGTAACTTCTGATACTGTGTCAGATGGTGAACTAGGAAGTCGCATTGATCTTCTTGTTAAAGATGTCGTATTTGATGCAGAGACGAAGATTCCTTTGTCAAAGGAGGAATTGAAGGAAATTGACTGGTATGGGGAAACCGTTGGACGGCATCGGGAACAATGGATGTACAAGGACGTTTATGAAATCAACAGTAGAGAGAGGACTGAAGCCGTTGCGGTGCGGATAAATGACGTCTTCTATGTTGCAAAGCGCCAATGACCGTTTTTATTGCATATATGAATTATGGAATAGAAGAGGCAAGCAGGTGTATCATGGCGACAATCCTGATGATTGATGATGATCGACCCATCTTGGAACTTGTGAAAAACGGACTGGAAAAAGATGGACATTCAGTGACGATCCATACGTCCGCCGCCCATGTGCCCCTTGAAGGGCTGAACGAGTATGATCTGATTATATTGGACATCATGATGCCTGATATGGACGGATTCACCTATTGCGGCAAGATACGTTCGTTGGTGGACTGTCCCATTCTCTTTCTGACCGCTAAGACAATGGAGAGAGACATTACATCCGGTCTTGGACTAGGAGCGGATGACTATCTGACAAAACCATTTCGTATTGCGGAATTACGTGCGAGAGTACATGCGCATCTACGCCGTGAACAGAGAGAACGACATGTGTCGCTTACGTTTGATCGGATAAAGATTGATCTATCCGCAAAAGAACTGCTGGTGGATAATACACCTGTGCCTTTGACGAAAAGCGAATATCTGATCTGCGAATATCTTGCCGGCAACAGAGGGCAGGTTTTTTCAAAGAAACAAATATACGAAGCCGTTTTTCCCTTCTATGGGGATGGCGATGGTTCTACAATTTCGACGCATATAAAAAACATAAGGTCGAAGTTCGAGGAGGCCGGTGTTCAACCAATCGTAACGGTCTGGGGGATAGGCTATAAATGGGAACAAAGATGAAGACGACGCTTACAAGAACTTTTTATAGATTTCTTGTATGTCTGCTTTGCGGACTGTGCATGTCCGTAGTCATCCCCTTTGCCTGCATGATGTTCGCCTCCAGCATGGGGCTTGTAACGTTTGCGGATAATGCCGAACGGCAAGCGAAAAATCTGGTGCCGATACTCACCGCAACGCCAGATGTATCAGACGTGTATCTGCCCATTGGGATTAAATACCTTCGGTTGGATAGAAACTATGGATCTATAGATACGAATATGAACGAAGAAGAGGAAGAGAAGGCTCTGGCGTTTGCCGAGACGGGTCTCATAGATGCAGGCGGTAGAACACAGTTCATCTTCATCACTCGAGATGATGGGTACATTGTTCTGCAGTACGTCATAGGTTCTCAGTATCTCAATGCACAGTGCAACAAGTACCTACCGTCTCCGGAGATACTGCTGATCGCTTTGATCATCGCTAACAGCTTAGGCTTATGCGTCTACTTGACGGTTCATTTCGCCAGAGAGCTGAGAAAAGAATTGACG